>NZ_JBKKKY020000026.1:0-36519 GCF_046613545.2 Aphanothece microscopica RSMan92
CAGGGCGCTGGAGCTGGAGGATCGTCCGGGACTGGCCCAGCAGGTGTCGATCACCTGGCTGCGGTTCGACGCCGCTCCGGTCGCGCAGGCGGCCGAAGGCCAGGCCGCGGCCTTCTGGATGCGGCGCTGGAGCGGGGGCAGCTGGGGGGGGGACCGTCTGCGCTATCCGGCCAGCGTGGTGAAGCTGGTGTACCTGATGGCCGCAGAGGCCTGGCTGCAGGAGGGACTGCTGGAGGAGGATCCAGAACTCCGCCGCGCTCTGGCGGACATGATCCGCGATTCGAGCAACGACGCGACGGCCCTGGTGGTCGACCTGCTCAGCGGCACCACCGCTGGTCCCGCCTTGCCCGCCCAGCGGATGGAGACTTGGATCGCCCAGCGCCAGCTGGTCAACCAGTGGCTCGACCGGCTGGGCTGGCCGGAACTCAACGGCTGCAATGCCTGCCAGAAAACCTGGGGTGACGGGCCCTACGGGCGGGAGCGCGTCTTCTACGGCCCTGCCCTGGAGAACCGCAACCGGCTGAGCACCGATGCCACCGCGAGGCTTCTGCTGGCGGTGATGGCTTCAGCCCTGGTGTCCCCGCCTGCCGCCGCCCGGATGCGCGAGCTGCTGGCGCGCAGCCTCGATCCGGCCGAGCGGGCGGCCGATCCGGAGAACCAGGTGGATGGCTTTCTGGGGGAGGGGCTGCCCCTGGGCAGCAGCCTGTGGAGCAAGGCGGGCTGGATGAGCCAGGCCCGGCATGATGCCGCCTACGTCGAGGCGCCGGACCACGATCCCTTTCTGCTGGTGGTGTTCAGTGAGGGGAAGGAGCCGGCCCAGGACACGCGCCTGCTGCCGGAGATCGCCGCGCGGCTGTGCGAGGCCTGCCACCGCTGATCCCGGCCACGCAACGTGGGCTGGGGCAGGAAACACAGCCCGAAACACAGCCCGGACACATGGCCCGAAGGCCGCAGCGCTCCAGGGACTGGCGGAGGCCGGTCAGCCTGGGCTCTGGAACGGAGAGGGAGGGATTCGAACCCTCGACAGAAGTTGCCTCCTGTAACTCCTTAGCAGGGAGCCGCTTTCAACCACTCAGCCACCTCTCCAGCGGCAACAGGAGCTTACCTGAACACTCCGGTCCCTTCGGGGCGGCGCACGCGCTTCCGCTTCAGCCCCCCCGGAAGATGCGCTGCACGCGCCGGCCGTCGACCTGCACCAGCAGGTCGTAGGGGATCGTGCCCGCCTGGATGGCCGCCTGCTCCGGACGCAGCACCTGGCCCTCGTGCGCCCCGAAGATCAGCACCTCATCGCCCACCGCCGCCTCCGGCAGCGGCTCCAGATCGATCGCCATCGAGTCCATCGACACCCGGCCCAGCACCGCCAGGCGCCGGCCCTGCATCATCACCTCGCCGCGGTTGCTGAACCGCCAGGGCACGCCGTCGTTGTAGCCGGCGGCCACGATGCCGATGCGCTGACGTTCGGCGCTCACCTGGTACGTGCCGTTGTAACCGATGCGCTGGCCCTTGCTGCAGTGGCGCACCTGCACCAGGCGGCTGATGAACGCCACCGCCAGCTCCAGCTCGATCGCGGCGGCCACGGCCGGCGAGGGATGCAGGCCGAACAGTCCCAGACCCAGCCGCACCATGTCGTATCGGGACGCGGGGAAGCGCACGGCGCCGGAGGTGGCGGCCGCATGCACCAGCAGGGGCGTGCCCAGCTCTCGGCGCAGCCCGTCCACCACCGCCTCGAACCTCCGCAGCTGGGCGGTGGTGTCGCCATCGGCGGCGGGATCATCGGCGCCGGCCAGATGGGTCATCACGCCGCTCACGGTCACGACGCCGGAATCACGCAGCAGCCGGGCGGCGGCCAGGGCCTCCTCCGGTGCCACGCCGAGACGGCCCATGCCCGTCTCGATCTCGAGGTGGACCTCGAGGCAGGCCCCCATCGCCCGCAGCGTCGCCACCAGGGCGCGGGCGAACGGCAGGGAATAGACCACCGGCGTCAGCCGCCAGCGCACCGCCTTGTCCACCTCGTCGGTGTCCATCAGCATCACCAGCACCGGTCGGTGCACGCCGGCCCGGCGGATGGCGGCACCCTCGTCGGCGGCGGAGACACCGATCCAGTCGATGCCGCTGTCCTGCAGCGCCGCCGCCAGCCGCGGCAGGTCGGTGCCGTAGGCCCAGGCCTTCAGCACCGCCAGCATCGCCACCCCGGGGCCGCAGAGGGCGCGGAAGCGGGCGACGTTGTCGCGGATGGCGTCGAGATCCACCAGCAGGCGGCGCGGCGCCATCGATTCCCAGATCGCCCGGGCCGCGCCGCTCAGCTCCTGGCGGGCGGCACCCTTGAGCAGCACGGTGTCGCCGGGTTCGGCGAGCTGACGGATCGTGGCGCGCAGGGCGGCGGTGCCGCCCAGTTCCCGGGCTGCGCGGCCTGGATGGCGGGCATTCCAGGCCGCGGCGGTGTGGCTGCGGGCCGGGTGGGGCAGCAGCAGCAGCTCCGCGAAGCCCCGCTCGGCCGCCATCCGCCCGATCAGCTCGTGTTCCCGCCGTTCGCCGGAGCCCAGATCCGCCATCCCGCCGAACACAAACAGGCGCCGGCCGCCCTCGGGGGAGGAGGCCACCGTGGCCAGGGCGGTCTGCACCGAGAGCGGGTCGTCGCTGGCGGTGTCGTTGACGATGGTGATGCCCTCCGGAGTCCGCCAGGTCTCCATGCGGGTGGGTCCGAAGGTGTAGTCCTGCAGTACTGCCACCATCTCCTCGGCGGGGACCCCCAGCCGCTGGGCGGCGGTCATGGCAATCACCAGGTCCTCGATGAGGGGCTGGGAGCGGGTGCGGACCGCCACCTGGGCCTGGCTGCCGCCCAGATCGAGCTGCAGCAGCATCCCGCTGCCCTGGGGGCGTTGGTCCAGCAGCCGCGGCGGCCCGGAACCGGGATGGATGCGGGGGCAGGGCAGCGGCAGCGCGTTCACCAGCGGGTCGTCCGGGGCGATCACCCAGCCCGGCTCCGCGATGGTCTGGAACAGCCGCATCTTCTCGCGGGCCGTCACCTCGCGACTGCCGAAGCTGCCCAGATGAGCCAGGCCCACATTCACCAGCACGCCATGGTCGGGCGCCAGGATCGCCGCCAGCCGCTCCATCTCGCCCGGTGCCGAGATGCCGGCCTCGAACACCCCCAGTTCGGTGCCCGGCGGAGCCGTGAGCACCGCCAGGGGCACGCCCACCTGGCTGTTCCAGCTGCCTGGGCTGGCGGCCACACGGAAGCGGCCGGCCAACAGAGCCGTCAGGGCGGTCTTGACCACGGTCTTGCCGTTGCTGCCGGTGATCGCCACCACCCGGCGGATGTGGGTGCGGCGGTACCAGGCGGCGAGCTGCTGCAGGGCCAGCAGCGGATCGGCCACCAGCAGGCGGGCACAGCCCGGCCGGCTCGGAACGGAGGCGGGGCTGCGGTCACGACGCAGCACCACCAGCGACGCCCCGGCGGCTTCGGCCGCCTCCACGAAGTCGTGGCCGTCGCAGTGGCGGCCGCCCAGGGCAACGAACAGGTCGCCCGGCAGCACCCGCCGCGAGTCGATCGCCACTGCCCGCAGGGGCTGCTCGGCCGGTGATCCCCGCAGCTCGCCGTCCAGCAGGGCGACCAGCTCTCGGGGGGTGGGAAGGCTCATGGGGCGGGGCGTCGCGGCGGCATGCCCGGTCGTGGACGACACCGACCCCATCGGTCGGCCTCGTTAGCATTCTGACGTTCCCGGTTGTCGCGATGGGGCTCGTTCTTGTCCTCAATGCGTCCTACGAACCGCTGAACATCACCACCTGGAAGCGGGCGATGGTGATGCTGCTCAAGGGCAAGGCCGAGGGACTGGAACACGACGAAAACCGTTCAATCCGGCCGGATCTGCTCCTGCCCTCGGTCATCCGCCTCACCCAGTTTGTCCGGGTGCCCTACCGGCAGCTTCCACTCACCCGGCGCAACCTGTTCCACCGGGATGGCCACCGCTGCCAGTACTGCGGCTACAGCGGCGACAAGCTCTCCGTCGATCACGTGGTGCCCCGCAGCCGGGGCGGCAGCGATGCCTGGGAGAACGTCACCACGGCCTGTCTGCCCTGCAACGTGCGCAAGGGCAACCGCACCCCACGCGAGGCGGGCATGGTGCTGTTCCGCCAGCCCCACCGCCCCAGCAGCGGCCTGCGCTACGAGGCGACCCGCCACATCCGCGCCGGCCGTCACCACGAATGGGCCAAGTACCTGATCGGTCTGGAGATGGTCGCCTGAGCCGAGGTCTCCCGGGCGGGGCGTGCTCTTCAGAGGGTGGTCTTCAGAGGGTGGTCTTCAGGCGCTCACCTCCGCGGCGAGCTCGTCGAGTCGACGGCTTTGATCGGCCGCGATGCAGGCGCCGATCACCTCCTGCAGCTGGCCGTTCAGCACCGGCTCGAGCGAAAAGTTCCGGCCCAGCCGGTGATCCGTGGCGCGGTTGTCCTTGTAGTTGTAGGTGCGGATCTTTTCACTGCGGTCGCCGCTGCCCACCTGGGCCAGGCGGGCTGAGCGCTCCTTGGCATTGGCGTCGGCCAGCTCCCGCTCATAGAGCTTGGCCCGCAGGATCTCCATCGCCCGCTCCCGGTTCTGCAGCTGGGAGCGCTCCTGGGTGCAGAACACCCGTATTCCGGTGGGTCTGTGCACCAGATCCACCGCGGTCTCCACCTTGTTCACGTTCTGGCCCCCGGCTCCCCCGGAGCGGGCCGTGCTGATCTCCACATCGCCGGGATCGATCTGCACCTCCACCGGGTCCGCTTCGGGCATCACGGCCACCGTGGCGGTGGAGGTGTGCACCCGGCCCTGCGACTCGGTGGCCGGCACCCGCTGCACCCGGTGCACCCCGGCTTCGAACTTGAGCTGGCTATACACCCCCTCGCCCCGGATCGCCAGGATCAGTTCCTTGTAGCCCCCCAGTTCGGCCTCGGAGGCGCTGACGGGTTCGACCTTCCAGCCGACGCTCTGGGCGTAGCGGTCGTACATCCGGGCCAGGTCACCGGCCCAGATGGCCGCTTCATCCCCACCGGCGCCGGCCCTGATCTCCAGCATCACGCTCCGCTCGTCGCGGGGATCGCGGGGCAGCAGGGCCACGGTGAGCGCCTGGCGCAGGTCGCTGATCTCTGAGGCCAGGCGCGCCAGTTCATCGTTGGCCAGCTCCTCCATCGCCGCATCCCCCCGCGACTCCCGCAGCAGTTCGCGGGCTTCGGCCTCCTGATCCTGCAGCGTGCGGAGGCGCTGCTGATCCAGCACCAGGGGCTCGAGGCGGGCGCGCTCCCGGGCGATGGCCTGCAGTTGGCTGGGGTTGCCGGCCACGGCGGGATCGGCCAGCTGCCGCTCCAGCGTCTCAAAGGTTCGCCGGGCCGCTTCCAGGCGCTCGTGCAACAGGGAGGGATCCATCAGCCGGACGGCCCCGGGCCGTCAGAACGGGTCAGAGCGGACAACAAAAAGCCGGATGCCAACAGCACCCGGCTCTGGTCGTCAGATTGGGAGGGCTGAGCAGCCAATCAGGCTGAGGCCTCGGCTTCGGCAGGAGCGTCCGCCTTGGCCGCTGTCTTGGCTCCGGAGGCGGAATCGGCGCCGCCCATGCCGTACTTGCGCATGAAACGATCCACGCGGCCCTCGGTGTCGAGGATCTTCTGGGTACCGGTGTAGAAGGGGTGGTTGCCACTCCACACATCCACGTGGATTTCGGGTGAGGTGGATCCGGTGGTCATCACCACCTCTCCATTGCAGATCACCTTGGCATCGGGATACCAGGTGGGATGGATGTCGGCCTTCGGCATGGCGGGATCGGTCGGCGGGTGGACAGAGGGAAGAGCGCTTCGCGATCAGCGCTTGGAGAACTGGGGAGCCTTCCGGGCTTTCTTGAGGCCGTACTTGCGGCGCTCCTTGGCGCGGGGATCCCGGCTCAGGTGCCCTTCGGTCTTGAGCGGCTTGCGGTTGTCGGGTGACAGCTCACAGAGGGCGCGCGCAGCACCCTGCTTGATGGCGTCGGCCTGACCGGTCAGACCACCCCCGCGAACATTGACGAGCAGGTCGTACTCGGTGGCCAGGCCCAGGGTGTTGAGGGGAGCCTTGACGGCAGCCAGATAGACGGGGTTGTAGTTGAGGTAGTTGTCGCCCGGACGGCCGTTGATCGTGACCGTGCCACTGCCGGGAACAACGCGGACACGGGCCACGGCGGTCTTGCGGCGACCGGTTCCCCAGTAGACGACTTTGGAGGTGCTCATTGGGCGGCGGCGGCGGGATCGAGGGCGAGGGGCTGGGGTTTCTGGGCGGCGTGCGGGTGCTCCGTGCCCTTGTAGACCTTGAGCTTGCGGAACAGCTGACGGCCCAGGGCGTTGTGGGGGAGCATCCCCTTGATGGCCTTTTCGACGATCCGCTCGGGGAGCCGGGCCTGGAGATGGGCGAAGGTCTCGGTCTTCATGCCACCGGGGCGACCGGAGTGGCGGCGGTAGATCTTCTGGGTGGCCTTGTTGCCGCTCACCCGCACCTTGTCGGCGTTGATGACGATGACGAAGTCACCGGCATCGAGGTGGGGGGTGT
Source organism: Aphanothece microscopica RSMan92 (assembly GCF_046613545.2). Classification (NCBI taxonomy): domain Bacteria; kingdom Bacillati; phylum Cyanobacteriota; class Cyanophyceae; order Chroococcales; family Aphanothecaceae; genus Aphanothece; species Aphanothece microscopica. Next base: position 6,551 of record NZ_JBKKKY020000026.1, read on the forward strand.
AACAGGGCTTGTTCTTGCCGCGGAGCACGGAGGCCACTTCGCTCGCCAGGCGACCGAGGGTCTGATTCTCGGCATCGACCACGTACCACTGGCGGTCGAGGGAATCAATCGAGGGCAGGGGAGTCTTGTTCATATCGCCTGGTCAGGCACCGGCAGGCCGTAGAGGGCTGGGCTGGTGGTCGTCATGGCGGAGGGGCATCCGCGCATTCAAGTGACCATACCGCTTGGCCGGTTGGGGCCCTGCGGAACAACGGATTGGCCAGCTGGGAGCCCCGGAGGGTCGGTGGTCGCCAGCTGATACCGCGGTTGGCAATCATACCAGGCGGCTCTGGGGAAGATCGGCTCTGGGTAGCCCACCCGCAGCAGGCAGAGTCCCTGCGGAGGGGCGGCCTCCTTGACCTCGCTGCGCCGCTGGTGCCGCCAGCGCTGCGCGAAGCTCTCCGGAGCCAGGCGGCCCTCGCCCACGGCCACCAGCTGCCCCATCACCAGACGCACCATCCCGTAGAGGAAGCCACTGGCCTGCAGTTCGAAGCGCAGCAGGTCGCCCTCGCGCTCCACCAGCACCTCCTGCAGGGTGGTGCGGGCGTGGCGGCGCCGGCTGCCGGAGCGCTGGAAGGCCGAGAAGTCATGCTCGCCGAGCATTCCTTCCAGGGCCTGCCGCATCAGCAGCTCATCGAGCCGGCACCGGTAGCGGTGCCAGCTCCAGGGGCCCAGAAACAGGTTGGGGACGCGGCCGTTGTAGAGGGTGTAGCGGTAGCGCCTGTAGGTGGCCGAGAAGCAGGCATGCCACGTGGGAGGCACCTCCCGGGCGGCACACACCCGGATGGTCGACGGCAGGCGCCCGTTCAGGGCCTTGGGCCAGCGCTCGGCGGGAATGGGCCCCCCGGCATCGAAATGCACCACCTGGGCTGCGGCATGCACGCCGGTGTCGGTGCGCCCTGCCGCCACGGTTCGCGGCGGGGGCAGGCCCTGCCCAGCCGGCAGCAGCTCGGCGATCGCCCCTTCCAGGGTTGCCTGCACACTCGGCCCATGGCTCTGGCGCTGCCATCCCCTGTAGCCCGAGCCGTCGTACTGGAGGCAGAGGGCGATCCGCCGCCGGGCTGGCACTGGAGCGTCGGGCACCCCCGGGGGGGCCTGCTGGGGACCGCTCATCGGGACCTCGTCGCCATCGGGGCCTCAGCAGAAAACCGCGGTGGAAGGATCCACCGCGGTCGGGACAGGCGGTTCAGCCGGGGGCTGGACGTGCAGAGCGGGTTGGCTCAGACCAGCTCGATGATCGCCATTTCGGCGTTGTCGCCGCGACGGGGGACGGTGCGGATGATGCGGGTGTAGCCACCCTGGCGATCGCCGTAGCGCTCCTGGGCCTTGTCGAACAGGGCGTGCACCAGCTGCTTGTCGTAGATGTAGCCAATGGCGCGGCGACGGGCGGCGAGGGTGCCGTCCTTGGCCAGGCTGATCATCCGCTCAGCCTCGTCCCGCAGGGCCTTGGCGCGGGCCTTGGTGGTGGTGACGCGACCTTCGCGAATCAGCTGGGTGGTCAGTCCACGCAGCATGGCCTTGCGTTGGTCGGCGGGGCGTCCCAGCATCGGGACTCGGCATTGGTGACGCATCGTGCGGGTGCTCCTAGGGGAATGACGTGAGCCGCCGATCAGGCGCTGGTGCGGCTTTGGGGCAGGGTGATGCCGATGCGCTCGAGCGCCTCGATCACCTCATCGGCTGACTTGGAGCCGAAGTTCTTGATCTCCAGCAGATCTTCATAGCTGAAGCCCATCAGGTCGGACACGGAGTTGACCTGGGCGCGCTTCAGACAGTTGTAGGCCCGCACCGAGAGATTCAGTTCCTCAAGGGGAATCTGGGCTTCGGCCGAGGGCTCGGGTTCCAGACCGGGTTCTTCAACCACGCTGAGGGTGGCGAGGGGCTGGAACAGGGCGATCAGCTGGTTGGCCGCCTGGGCCATGGCGTCGTCCGGAGTGACGCTGCCGTTGGTCTCGATTTCGAGCCGGAGGCGCTCCCGGGCGGATCCACCCTCGCCCACCGCGGTCTCGTCGACGGTGTAGTTGACCCGCTTGACGGGCTTGAACACGGCGTCGATCTGGAGGAGATCGATGGCGCTGGTGTCCTCGGTGTGGCGGTCCACCGGGCGGTAGCCGATGCCCCGCTCCACGTGCACTTCCATCTCGAGGCCGTGCCCTTCGGCCACCGTGGCGATCAGGCGATCCGGATCGATCACCTGCACCTGGGAGGAGAACTGCAGGTCGGCGGCGGTGACGGTGGCGGGACCGTTGACCACCAGCCGGCCGATCTCGAGCTCGCGGCTGCGGCTGTTGACGGCGATCTGCTTGCAGTTCAGCAGGATGTCGAGCACGTCTTCCCGCACACCGGGAACGGTGGCGTACTCGTGATTGACACCGGAGATGCGGACGGCAGTGATGGCGCTGCCCTCGAGGCCGCCGATCAGCACGCGACGAAGGGCATTGCCCAGGGTGGTGGCCTGGCCCCGATCGAGGGGGCCGATCACGAAGACCGCCGTCTGGGAGCGGTCTTCAGCCACCAGGTGCTCGGTCCGGTCGATTTGGTAATGCAGCACGGTCTGAAGGGTGGGAAGGATGGCGAGGGGCCCGGACGTCGGGGCGGGACGTCGAATCAGACGCGGCGACGCTTGGAACGCCGGCAGCCGTTGTGGGGCAGGGGAGTCACATCGCGGATCAGGGTGATCTCCAGTCCGGCCACCTGGAGGGCACGGATGGCCGTTTCACGGCCGGAACCCGGACCTCGCACCAGCACCTCGATCTGGCGCATTCCCTGCTCCAGAGCCCGGCGGGCCGCCGCTTCCGCGGCGGTCTGGGCGGCGAACGGGGTTCCCTTGCGGGCCCCCTTGAAGCCGCTGGCACCGGCAGAACTCCAGGAAATCACCTCACCGGCCGTGTCGGTGATCGACACGATGGTGTTGTTGAAGGTGCTCTGGATGTGGGCCACGCCGTTGGGGACGTTGCGCTTGGCCTTCTTGGGGCCTGTCTTCTTGGCTGGCTTCGCCATGGTGTGGAGGCCTGCGGGTGCAGGAGGTGATCGGGGGACGTGGGAGGACCCTGGTGACGAGGGAGGCTGGCGTCGTCGTGCGACGGGACGCCGTCCTTCGGCAGGGTCGTGAGCCGCGGGATAGGGCCGCAGGAAGAATTACTTCTTCTTGCCGGCCACGGTTTTGCGGGCACCGCGCCGGGTGCGGGCGTTGGTGCGGGTGCGCTGGCCGCGCACGGGCAGACCCATGCGGTGGCGACGGCCCCGCAGGCAGCCGATGTCCTGCAGGCGCTTGAGGGCCATGCCCTCCTGGCGGCGCAGGTCACCTTCGAGGGTGAAGCTCTCGGCAGCGCCGCGCAGTTTCTGCACGTCGGCGTCGCTGAGGTCCTTCACCCGGATGTCAGGGCTCACCCCGGTCTTGGCGAGGATTTTCTGGGCACGGGTGAGCCCGATGCCATAGACGTAGGTGAGAGCGATCTCAACCCGCTTGTCGCGAGGGATATCGACGCCGGCAATCCGAGCCACGTGGGAAAACGATTCAGGGGTCAGGTGGGCCCCCGCGCGGTGGGGGGCTGGGAGTCGGGCCCCAAGCGTTGGGGACCCGGCAAGAGACCCGCGGTCAGCGGGTGGGCAGCACTCCGGTGGAGGTGTGAACCTGCCGGGTGGGGCGGATCAGCCCTGGCGCTGCTTGTGCTTGGGGTTGGTGCAGATCACCATCACCCGGCCATGGCGACGGATCACCCGGCACTTGTCGCACATCTTCTTGACTGAGGCACGCACCTTCATGGGCGTTGTGCTCTCCGAATTTGCAAACCGCCACCGTATCACAGCAGTCAACGCCTTCGGCTCGATCAGCCCTCCAGCAGGGCGACGATCCGCTCGGCTATCGCCTCCACCGGGCCGTCAGCCTCCACCGACTGCAGCAACCCCTTCTGGCGGTAGAAGTCGATCAGCGGGGCGGTCTGTTCCCGGTAGACGTCGAGCCGGTGGCGGATCACCTCCTCGTTGTCGTCCGTGCGGCCCCGGCTCAGCAGGCGCTGGATCAGCACCCCGTCGTCCAGCTCCATCAGCACCACGCGCTCGATCTGCTGGTCGAGCTCCTCCAGCAGGCTCTCCAGGGCTCCGGCCTGGGCCAGGTTGCGGGGAAAACCGTCCAGCAGCCATCCGCCGCCCCCTGCTGCCGCCTGCTGCTCCAGACGGCTGCGCACGATCGCCAGCACGAGGGCGTCGCTCACCAGTTCGCCCCGGGCCATCACGGCCTCGGCTTCCTGACCCAGCTCGGTGCCGGCGGCCACTTCGCCCCTGAGCAGATCACCGGTGGAGAGGTGGAGCAGTCCGCCGTGGACGGCGAGCTGCTGGGCCTGGGTACCCTTGCCGGCCCCTGGAGGGCCGAGAAAAAGGAGGCGCTGCTTCATGGCTGTCGAGCTGGCGATCGGGGAGTGGGTTGAACGAGGGATGGGCAGGTTCGGGCGGGACTGGCCCTGGCACGGCCCGGACGCGCCGGTCACTGGCGCACCATGCCCTCGTAGCGCTGGGAGATCACGTAGGTCTGGACCTGCTTGGCGGTGTCGATGGCCACGCCGACCAGGATCAGCAGGGACGTGGCACCGAGTCCCTGGAAGGTCCTCACCTGGGTAGCCCCCTCCACGGCCGATGGAATGATCGCCACGGCGCCGAGGAAGAGGGCTCCCAGCAGGGTGAGGCGGTTCTGCACGCCGCCCAGGTAGGTCGCGGTGGCGGAACCCGGCCGAACTCCGGGGACGGCCACGCCGCCGCGCTTGAGGTTCGTGGCGATGTCCACGGGATTCACCGTGAGCGAGGCATAGAAGAAGGAGAAGCCCACGATCAGGCCGAAGAAGACCAGGGCGTAGAGCCAGGGGGTGCTGCTGTTCGGGTTGAGGTAGCCCGCCACCTGGATCAGCCAGGGGCTCCGGGTGAGGTTGGCGATGGTGAGGGGCAGGAAGACCACGGCCGAGGCGAAGATGATCGGCATCACCCCGCCGGCGTTGAGTTTGAGCGGCAGGTAGCTCTGCCGTGCCGCCAGCAGGTTCGCGCCGCCCACCTGGCGCTTGGCACTGACGATCGGGATGCGGCGGTTGCCCTCCTGCACGAAGATGATGCCGACGATGGTCAGCAGAAAGACCAGCACCAGCACGACGATCCCTCCCACCGTGCTGCGGTCGCCGCTCTGGGCCAGTTCGATGGTGGAACCGAGGGCCCGCGGCAGGGTGGCCACGATGTTCACGAAGATCACCAGGGAAGCTCCCTGGCCGATGCCCCGCTCGGTGATCACCTCACTGATCCACATCACGATCATCGAGCCCGTGACCAGCGCCATGGCGGTCTGGATCACGAACACCGGCTCCGAGAGGCCCTCCGTGGCGTACTGCCTCAGGATCAGGGCGAACACCGTGCTCTGGAGAATGCCCCAGCCCAGCGCCACGTAGCGGGTGATCTGGGCGATCTTGCGCCGTCCGGCCTCGCCTTCGTTCTTCTGCAGATCCTCCAGCTGGGGCAGGGCCGCCGTGAGCAGCTGGATGATGATCGAGGCGTTGATGAAGGGCAGGATCCCCAGGGCGAACACCCCGAGCGTCGAGAGGCCGCCACCGGTGAAGATGTCGAGGAAGCCGATCAGCTGTCCCCCCCGGGCGAGGAACTCCTGGAAGGCGACCCGGTCGATGCCCGGCACGGGGATGTAGATCCCGAGACGCACCAGCAGGAGCAGCCCCAGGGTGGTGAGCACCCGGTCCCGCAGGCTTTTGGACTGGATCAGCTGGCTGAGGATTTCCCCGGCGCTGGGGTTGCGCCCCCGACTGACGAGCATGGTGGTTTTCGGTGGGGAGAGAGAGCGTGGCTTCGGGGCAGGAGCGGCGGAGCTGCTGGGGGGAGCCGTCCGGAGCTGCATCAAAAAGCCGTCTCCCGGAACATCCGGCAGACGGCTCAGACCTTAGGCCGCGGAGCCCGCACGGCCGATCAGATGATCTCGCAGCTGCCGCCTGCGGCTTCGATCTTGGCTCGGGCACTGGCCGTGAAGGCCGCCGCCTGAACGGTGAGCTTGACCGCAAGATCGCCCTGGCCGAGAACCTTCAGGGGGTGTTTCGGGCTGGTCACGATGCCGTCCTTGACGAGGGAGTCGAGGGACACGGTGCTGCCGCTGGCGCAGGCGCCCAGCTTGGCGATGTTCACCACGGTGAATTCGCGGCGGTTGACCAGCTCGAAATGCTTGAGCTTGGGGATGCGCCGGTAGAGGGGCATCTGGCCGCCTTCGAATCCGGGCCGGGTCGGCCGGCCCGAGCGGGACTTCTGGCCACGCATGCCGAAACCGCAGCTGGCACCCTGGCCGGCGGCGATGCCGCGACCCTTGCGCAGTTTGCGCCGACGGGCGCCGGCATTGGCTTTGAGGGACTGGAGATGGAGGCTCATGGGAGGGCTCAGGAGTAGATCTGCTCGAGGGAGATGCCCCGCTCCTTGGCGGTCTCCTTGTGGGTGCGAAGGCCGGCGAGGGCTTCCATCGCGGCGCGGGCGTTGTTCAGCGGGGTCTTGGAGCCGAGCCGCTTGGCCAGCACGTTCTTGATCCCGGCCAGCTCAAGCACCGTGCGAATCGATCCGCCCGCGATCACACCCGTACCGGGGGCGGCGGGGCGGATCAGCACGCTGGCCGCGCCATCGCGGCCGTTGCTGAGGGTGGGGATCGAGTTGTGCCGGGTGAGGGGCACCTTGACCAGATGCTTCTTGCCGTCGGCCACGCCCTTGCGCACGGCACCGATGACATCACCGGCCTTGCCGACGCCCACGCCCACCTGGCCCTTCTCGTTCCCCACGACGACGATGGCCCGGAAGCTCATCTTCTTGCCGCCCTTGACGGTCTTGGAAACACGGCGGATCTGCACCACCCGCTCCTGCCATTCGGAGTCACGCTCCTGGCCGCGGCGGTTGTCGCGCCCCCGGCCACCGCGTCGGTCACGGTCACCGCGGCCTTCGCCGCGACCGCCGCGACGCTCCTGCTGCCCTTCGGCAGCGGCGGGAACGTCGGAGGCCGCCGGCACGGCACTGGTCTGAACTTGATCGTTGGTTTCGGTCATGGTGAGAGCAGGGATCAGAACTGAAGGCCCGCTTCCCGGGCGGCGTCAGCCAGGGCCTTGACCCGGCCGTGGTACAGGTTGCCGCCGCGATCGAAGACCACCTGGGAGATGCCCTTGGCGAGGGCGCGCTTGGCCACGAGTTGCCCCACGGCCATCGAAGCGTCGCAGCTGCCCCCGGTCGTCACACTGGGACGCAGTTCCTTGTCGACGGTCGAGGCGGAGCAGAGGGTGCTCTGGGCCGCGTCGTCGATGACCTGGGCGTAGATGTGGTTGTTGGAGCGGAACACGGCCAGGCGCGGACGCTCGGCGGTGCCGGTGAGGGTGCGACGCAGACGGCGATGACGCTTCTGGGTCTGCTGTTTGCGGGAGAGCGATGACATGGCAATACAGGGTAACGATGCTCAGGCAGACCTCATTTCTTGCCGGTCTTGCCGGCCTTGCGAAGGATCCGTTCGCCCTGGTACTTGATCCCCTTGCCCTTGTAGGGCTCAGGGGGACGGATCGCCCGCACCTTGGCGGCTTCGTTCCCCACCAGCTCCTTGCTGGCACCGGACACGAGCACGGTGGTGTTCCCCTCGACGGCGAAGGAAACGCCGTCCGGAGGATCCATCTCGACCTGGTGGCTGTAGCCGGCCGAGACCACGAGCTTCTTGCCCTGAACGGCGGCGCGATAACCCACCCCGACGATCTCGAGGCGGCGGGTGAAGCCCTGGCTGACGCCCTCGACCATGTTGGCGACCAGGGTGCGGCACAGGCCGTGGCGCTCGCGGGAGCGGCGGCTTTCGCTGCAGGGGCTCACCACGAGGGTGTTGCCGTCCTGGGCAATGCTGACGCCCTCAGGGAGGGTGCGGCTCAATTCCCCCTTGGGACCCTTGATGGTCACCGTGAGCCCGTCGAGGGCAACGGTGACCTTGTCGGGCACGGGGATGGGCGCTTTACCGATACGTGACATGAATCAACCTCCCTGATCAGTAGACGTAGCAGAGCACTTCGCCACCGACGCCCTGCTTGCGGGCGTCGCGGTCGCTCATCACTCCCTTCGAGGTGGAGATGATGGCCACACCGAGGCCGCCCAGAACTTTGGGCAGCTGACGATTGTTCTTGTAGATGCGCAGACCGGGCTTGCTCACCCGCTGCACCGAGCGGATGGTGGGCTGGCGATGCTTGCCGCTGTATTTGAGTTCAACCACCAGCTGCCTCTGAACGCCTTCGCCTTCTTCGCTGATGCCTGCGATGAAGCCTTCCTGTTGCAGCACATTGGCGATGCTGCGGATCAGGCGTGAGGCAGGGATCCTGGTGGATTCGTGACGCTTCTCACTCGCATTGCGGATGCGGGTGAGCATGTCGGAAATCGGGTCGTGATTGGCCATGGTCGGGTCCGAAGAGGGCTCAGTTGCTGCGGAACGGCATTCCCATCTCGCGGAGGAGGGCCCGGCCCTCTTCGTCGTTACGGGCGCTGGTCACGATCGTGACGTCCATGCCACGGATCGCATCGATCTTGTCGAACGAGATCTCAGGAAAGATGATCTGTTCGCGGATCCCCAGGGTGTAGTTCCCCCGGCCGTCGAAACTCTTGGGGCTGACGCCGCGGAAGTCGCGGATGCGCGGCAGTGCCAGGTTGATCAGGCGCTCCAGGAAGGCGTACATCCGATCGCCCCGCAGGGTGACGGCCACGCCGATCGGCATGCCCTGACGGATCTTGAAGCCGGCAATGGCCTTCTTGGCCCGGGTCACCACCACCTTCTGACCGGTGATCGTGGCCAGCTCCGCGATCGAGGCCTCGAGGGCCTTGGCGTTCTGGGCGGCTTCTCCGAGTCCACGGTTGACGGTGACCTTGACCACCTTGGGGACTTCATGGACGTTGGAGAGACTCAGGTCCTTGAGGAGCTTGGGCTGAATCGTCTCCCGGTAGCGCTGTTTGAGTGACATGAGGGGGGAGGAGGTTGCGCTTCTGGGCGTGGTCAGAAGGCGGACAGGGGATCGGTGGAAGAAGGGTGGGTGTAACGCGGGATGGGGACGGCATGCCGGGTGGCGTGCCGGCTCAATCGAGGATTTCGCCGGTCTTCTTGAGGCGGCGCTTCTTGGTGCCGTCGTTCTGCACGACGATCTCGACGCGGCTGGCGACCTGCTTGCTGGTGGAGTACAGCATCACGTTGGAGGCGTGCAGGGAGGCCTCCTCCGTGACGATGCGGCCGCTTTCGCCCTCCTGGCTGGGCTTGACGTGGCGGGTGCGCAGGTTGATGCCCTGCACGACCACACGGTTCTCGTAGGGCAGGGTGCGCAGGACCTCACCGGTCTTGCCCTTGTCCTTCCCTGCGATCACCTGCACGGTGTCGCCCTTCTTGAGGCGCATCTTGGTGCGCACGGCGGCTTTGGCCTTGGGTGTTGCGGTAGCCATGTCAGATCACCTCCGGAGCGAGGGACACGATCTTGGTGAAGTTCCGCTCGCGCAGCTCGCGGGCCACCGGGCCGAACACGCGGGTGCCCTTGGGGTTGTTGTCGGTCCCCAGGATCACCGCGGCGTTGTCGTCGAAGCGGATGGCATTGCCCGTGTCGCGGCGCAGGGTGGCCTTGGTCCGGACCACCACGGCCTTGACCACGTCGGACTTCTTGACGCCCATGTTGGGCATGGCGTCCTTCACCGCCGCCACGATCACATCGCCCACGTGGGCATAGCGACGGTTGGTGCCCAGCACCCGGATGCACTGGATGCGCTTGGCGCCGCTGTTGTCGGCGACGTTGAGGAAGGTTTCCTGTTGAATCATCGGTCGGTCCTTCTCAGGTGGTGGCGGAGGTGGTGAGCACCTCGGCCACGGTCCAGCGCTTGGTGCGGCTGAGGGGCCGGGTCTCGGTGATCCGGACCCGGTCGCCCACCTTGCAGTTGTTGGCTTCGTCGTGGGCCTTGTATCGCTTGGTGCGGCTCACCGTCTTCTGATAGATGGGATGGGGGAAGCGGTTTTCCACCGCCACCACCACCGTTTTGTCCATCTTGTCGCTGACGACGGTGCCGACCCTTTCCTTGAGTGCCATGGGGATCGAGGGGGGTATCAGGAGGCTGAATCAGCTGTGGCGGCGGAGCGCTTGCGCTCCTGCTGCACCGTCAGCAGGTGGGCCAGCTTGATGCGGGCTTCCTTGAAGCGGTGCGGGTGCTCCAGACGGCGGGTGGCCTGCTGGAAGCGCAGGTCAAACAGTTCACGCCGGGTGGCGTTGATCTGCGCGATGACGTCGGCGTCGCTGAGTTGGCGAACGTCGGCGATGAGGGGAAGGGCCATGGTCAGGACTCCACAGGAACGGCGGATGGGGCCGGCGCCGCAGCCGCGAGCTCCGCTTCGGCGGCTTCCTGGTCGGCCAGGGTGAGGAACTTGGTCTTGACCGGCAGTTTGTACTGGGCCAGCCGCATGGCTTCCTTGGCGATCTCGGGGGTGATGTCGGCACCTCCCATCTCGAACAGGATGCGACCGGGCTTGATCACGGCCACCCAGAACTCCGGGTTGCCCTTACCCGAACCCATGCGGGTTTCGGCGGGGCGCATGGTGACGGGCTTGTCCGGGAAGATCCGGATCCAGATCTTCCCGCCCCGCTTGACATAGCGGGTCATCGCCCGGCGGCTGGCCTCGATCTGGCGGGAGGTGATCCACCCGCACTCCTGGGCCTGCAGGGCAAAATCGCCGAAGGCGATGGTGTTGCCGCGGGTGGCGATGCCGCGCATGCGGCCTCGCTGTTGCTTGCGGAATTTGACGCGTCTTGGACTCAGCATGGTTCAGGCCTCCTGATCACTCCTGGTTAGAGCGGTCTTCGAACTGTTGGGGCTGCCGGCTGGTCCGGCGGCGGGGAGCGGCCCCGACGGGAAGTTGCTCCTTCTGCCCCGGGAGCACCTCGCCCTTGAACACCCACACCTTGATGCCCAGGACCCCGTAGGTGGTGCTGGCCAGCTTGGTGGCGTAGTCAATGTCGGCGCGGAGGGTGTGCAGCGGCACACGGCCTTCGCGGGTCCACTCGGTCCGGGCGATTTCGGCGCCGTTCAGACGACCGCTCACCTGGATCTTGAGGCCGAGCACCCCGGCCCGCTGGGCCCGCTGCACGGCCATGCGGATGACACGGCGGAAGGCGACGCGCTTCTCGAGCTGCTGGGCGATGTATTCGGCCAGCAGGAAGGCGTCGGCATCGACCCGCTCCACCTCCACCACGTTGATGCGCACCTGGCGGTTCGCATCACCGACGGTCTTCTGGATGCCGGTGCGCAGATCTTCGATGCCACTGCCCTGGCGGCCGACGAGAACGCCCGGTCGGGCGGTCTTCAGCTCCACTTCGAGCTGGTCGGCCTTGCGGGCGATCAGGACGTCGGAGATGCCGGCGGAGCCGTACTTCTTGTGGATGAACTTGCGGATCCTGTCGTCCTCCTGAAGGAGGGTGGGATAGGTCTTGCTTGGGGCGTACCAGCGGGAGCGGTGGTCCTGGGTGATCCCCAGGCGCAGGCCGGTTGGATGGATCTTGTGTCCCATCGGTTCGGTGTCCTCGGGGGTCAGGCGGAAGGAGCCACAGCGATGCTGATGTGGCAGGTCTGTTTCTTGATCGCGTAGGCGCGACCCTGGGCGCGGGGGCGGAAGCGCTTCAGGGATGGACCCATGTCAGCGCTGGCGACGGCGATCACCAGGGTCGCGGGATCGAGACCCAGGTTGTGCTCGGCGTTGGCCACCGCGCTGCGCAGCACCTTGGTGATCGGGCCGGTGGAGCGGTAAGGCATGAACTCGAGCATGATCAGCGCCTCGCGGTAGGTGCGGCCGCGGATCTGATCGAGCACCCGCCGCACCTTGGACACGGAGCCGCGGATGTAGCGACCGTGGGCGAGGGCCTGGTTCGGAGCAGTGTTAGCCATGGATCAACGGCCTCCCTTCTTGTCCTTGATGTGGCCCCGGAATGTGCGGGTTGGGGCGAATTCGCCGAGCTTGTGGCCCACCATCTGCTCGGTCACATAGACCGGAACATGGGATTTGCCGTTGTGCACGGCAATGGTGTGGCCGATCATCATCGGCAGAATCGTGGATGCGCGTGACCAGGTCTTGATCACGGTCTTGTCGTCGGCGGCGTTCTGCTTTTCAACCTTGCGAAGCAGGCTGTCGGCAACGAACGGACCTTTTTTGAGTGAACGTCCCATAGCGGTTTAGGAAGCGAGCAGAGCGGTGTGGTTCATCAGGAATCGCGTCCGCCACGGCTCCGCTTGGAGGTGCGGCGACGTTTCCGGAGCACAAACCGGTTGCTGGGCTTGTTCCGCTTGCGAGTCTTGAGACCGAGAGCCGGCTTGCCCCAGGGGGTGACAGGGCCGGAGCGACCGATCGGGGCGCGGCCTTCGCCACCACCGTGGGGGTGGTCGCAGGGGTTCATGACCGAACCACGCACCTCAGGGCGGCGGCCCAGCCAGCGCTTGCGGCCTGCCTTGCCCAGGCTGGTGTTGCGCACTTCGGAGTTGCCCACGGCACCGAGGGTGGCGTAGCACTCGCGGCGGACCAGACGCACCTCGGTGGAGGGCAGCTTGAGGGCGACGTAGTCGCCTTCCTTGGCCATCACCTGGGCGCTGGCGCCGGCGGTACGGACCATCTGGCCGCCGCGGCCGGCGTAGAGCTCGACGTTGTGGACGCTGGAGCCCAGGGGAATGGCCGACAGGGGAAGGGCGTTGCCCGTCTCGATCGGAGCGTCAGGTCCCGAGATGACCTGCTGGCCGAGTTCGATGCCCGCCGGCGCCAGGATGTAGCGCTTCTCGCCATCGGCGTAGAAGAGCAGCGCCAGGCGGGCATTGCGGTGGGGGTCGTAGTGGATGGCGGCCACCCGGGCCACCACGCCGTGCTTGTCGCGACGGAAATCCACCAGTCGGTAGAGCTTCTTGTGGCCACCGCCGCGGTGGCGGCAGGTGATCACGCCGCGGTTGTTGCGGCCCTTGTGGCGGTGCTTGGCCACCACCAGACCCCGCTGCCGTCCGCGGCCGGTGACTTCGGAGAAATCACTGGCGACACGGGTGCGGGTGCCGGGTGTGGTGGGGCGGTAGTTGCGGATTGCCATGTGTCTTCAGACCCCTCAGGACTCAGGGAACAGCTGGATGGCGTTGCCTTCCGCCAGGCGTACCACGGCCTTCTTCACCTGGGCACGCTTGCCGGCGAAGCGCCCGACACGGCGGGTGCGGCGCGGCGGGTTCATGGTGCTGACGCCCACCACCTTCACATCGAACAGGGTTTCGACCGCTGCCTTGATGTCGGGCTTGGCTGCCCGGTGGTCCACCTCGAAGGTGTACTGGTTCAGCTCGAGGGCCCGGGTGGCCTTCTCGGTGATCAGCGGCCTGCGGATCACATCCGCCAGCCGTTCTGCAAAACGCTCAGCCATCGCCGTAGACCTCCTGAATCTTCGCTAGGGCCTCCTCGCTGACCACCAGGTTGTTGGCGTGCAGCAGGTCGAACACGTTCAGCTGATCCGCAGCGATCAGCTTGACCTTCTCGAGGTTCCGCACGGACCGGCGCACGGCTTCGGAAGCGTTGTCGAGAATCACGAGCACCTTGGCTCCGGCAGCGATGCCGAGGCGTCCGAGTGCTGCGGTGATCTCCTTGGTGCGGGGGGTTTCGAGGCTCTCGCCGAATCCCTTCACCACCGTGATGTCCGCCACCCGGCTCATCAGGGCCGTCCGGAGGGCGAGGCGCCGCTCCTTGCGGTTCATCGCCAGGTTGTAGCTGCGGGGCTTGGGCCCGAACACCACACCACCGCCCGGCCGCAGCGGAGTCCGGATCGATCCCTGGCGGGCCCGTCCGGTTCCTTTCTGCTTGTAGGGCTTGCGACCACCACCGGCCACCTCGGCGCGGGTGAGGGTGCTGGCCGTGCCCTGGCGGGCGTGGGCCAGCTGCCGCACCACGGCGCGATGCACCAGGTCGGTGGCGGAACTCTCCTTGGCGACCTTCAGGTCCAGGGAAGCCTTGCCGGCCTCCTTGCCCTGCCAGTCGCGAATCACACAGTCAGCCATGTCGTCGGTCCTCCTCAGTTCCCGGCCTTAGCGCCCACCCGGTTGGCCGGGCGGATGTTGAGCAGGGCGCCGGGCTTGCCGGGCACCGAACCCTTGACCACCAGCAGGTTGCGCTCGGTGTCCACTTTGAGGATCACCAGACCGCGGGTGGTGGTCTGTTTGCCGCCGTAGCGACCAGCCATGCGCTTCCCGGGGTAGACGCGGCCCGGGGTGGTGCCGGCGCCCGTGGAGCCGGGTTCACGGTGATTCTTCGAACCGTGGGTCATCGGCCCCCGGCTGAAGCCATGGCGTTTCTGGTAACCGGCGAAACCCCGTCCCATCGTGTCGCCGCTCACATCCACCTTCTGGCCGGCTTCGAAAGCCTCCACGGTGATGGAGCTGCCCAGCTCGAGACCGTCGATGCTGTCGACCCGGTATTCCTTGAGGTGACGCAGGACGTCCTCACCGGACTTGGCGAGGTGGCCCTTGGCGGGCTTGTTGACGAGCTTCTCGCGAATCTCGCCGAAGCCGAGCTGGACGGCGTTGTAGCCGTCGGTGCTGGTGGATTTGAGTTGGGTGATGCGGCAGGGGCCCGCCTCGATCACGGTGACCGGGATGGACTTGCCCTCGTCGTCGAAGAACTGGGACATCCCCAGTTTCTTCCCAAGAATGCCGATGGACATAGGAGGGGAAACAACGCCAGCTGGACCACCGGATCACTCCGGTGAAGCCGATGCAGAGGTGTGAACGGTCTGGCTTGGCCTTGGGCTTGGTTGGCCTTTGGCTTGGTTGGCCTTGGGAGCTTGACGTTCCTCAGTGGCTGAGCCCTGGGGCCAGCGGTGGGGCAGTGCAGAGATCCCAGGATCGAAATCCAGGCCGCTAGCAAGACCGATTCAGGATCTGAATCAGCGCGGCTGGGACTTGTCTGAACCGGACTGGCCAGCTCCGGGGAGCAGGCAGCGCGTTCGGATAGTTTCCCGGCGAGTTCCGGATGGATCGCCGCAGGACCAGAGGTCTCGAGGCGATGCGACCGGTTGTCCCGCACTGGCCGTGGGAGGTCATCACCACTGATGACCTTGTGCGGCGATCTGGAGGCCCGGCTAGCGGTCGGGCACAGATTCAAAGCACAGCGATCAACTATACCCCACGGCCTGACCCTTCCCCTCTCTCTCGGCAACACCCTCTCAAGGACAAGGGCTGTCAGACTCGCCGGCAGCTCCGCGTCTGCCTGCGATGCCCCTGCTGCTGTCCGGTCGTGGATTCCGGCAAGACCTCGAGCGGGCCGGGGCCCTCGCGCTCTACGCCCCACTGGAGGGCGGGGCGGAAACCCGACTGCTCCGGCGGCTGCGTGCTGCCGGCTACCGCGCCCAGATCACCTCGGCGCGCGGCCTGGGGGATCCCGAGGCGTTCCTGTTGCAGCTCCATGGGGTCCGCCCGCCCCACCTGGGTCACCAGAGCGTGGGTCGTGGCGCCGCCGTTGGCGAGGTCCACCGGGTGATGCCCCAGCTGGGCAGCCTGCTGGAAGGCGACCAGCCGATCGTGCTGTGGCTGCTGGAGGGGCAGGTGCTGTCGGCGGCCGAGCGCAGCTCCCTGGTGGCCCTCACCCGGCGCATGCCCCGGCTCCGGCTCGTGGTGGAGATGGGCGGTGCCCGGGAGCTGCGCTGGATGCCCCTCGAGCAGCTTGTCGCGGCCTGATCTCCCGGCCCGCACCCCTGCTTTGGCCCTGGCCCAGGGTCGCTGGGTCAAGTGGATCGGCGGCGCCAGCAACAACGACCTGGCGGCCATCGAGGATCTCACCGGTCTCTATGTGCTGGCGGGGGTTCACTGCGTCGATGTCGCCGCCGACGCCGCGGTGGTCGCGGCGGCTCGCCGGGGCATCACCTGGGCCATGGCCCAGGGCGCATCGCGGCCGTGGCTGATGGTCAGCCTGAGCGATGGGGTCGATCCCCATTTCCGCAAGGCCTGGTTTGACCCCCTGGCCTGTCCTCCCTCCTGCCCGCGTCCCTGCGAACGGGTCTGCCCGGCGCTGGCGATCGGCATGGAGGCCACCGGAGCTCCTGGGGTGCTGCAGGAGCGGTGCTACGGCTGTGGACGCTGCCTTCCCGCCTGCCCCCTCGGACTGATCGAGGAGCGCCACCAGCTGCTGACGCCCGAGGACCTGCCTCCCCTGCTCCGCGACCTGGCCCCCGATGCGGTGGAGATCCACACCCAGCCAGGCCGGCTGGAGGCTTTTCAGCAGCGGGTGACCCAGCTTGTCGCCAGCGGGGTCCCCTTGCGCCGCGTCGCCGTGAGTGCCGCGGCGGAGGTCTCGGCGGCGGAGCTCTGGCAACGTTTCGCTGCCCTGCGGCACCACGGTTTCCTCCCCCTCTGGCAGCTGGACGGCCGGCCGATGACGGGGGATGTGGGGGACGGCACCGCCCGGGCCGCCGTCCAGCTGCTGAGGGCCCGCCGCACGGAGCTCCCCCCCGGCCCCCTGCAGCTGGCCGGCGGCACCAATGGCCGCACCCTGCCGCTGCTGCAGCGCCAGCCGGACCTGGCCCGATCCTGTGCGGGTGTGGCCTTCGGCGGCGTGGCCCGGCGCTGCCTCCAGCCCCTGCTGCAGGAGGCAGCGCACCGCGGGCTGCGGCTGCTGGCGGCTGCCGATCTCTGGCCGGAGGCCCTGCGGCTGGCGCGGTCGCTGGTGGATCCCTGGCTAGAACGGCCCTGAACGCGCTTCTGCGGTGCCCAGTTCCGAGCCGCTGATCCCCCCCTCACCAGCTGCGACCACGCCCCTGGTGGTCGCCCCGCCCCAGCGGATCACCGACGATCTCGATCGTCTGCTGGAGGTGTTGCCTGAGGCGGTGCAGCAGGCCCTGGCCGGCGACGCCAGTCGCCAGCAGCTGCTCGAGGTGGTGCTGGACCTGGGCCGGGTTCCCGAGGCCCGCTACCCGGGGCGTGCGGTGGCCCTGGGGGAGGATGTGGTCGGGCGCAGTGACCTGGCGGCCGTGGTTCAGCAGCTCGGCACCTTCGGGGGTGACAACCGGGCCGGCATCGAGTGCACCCTGCACCGCATCAGTGCCATCCGCAACCGCACCGGCGAGATCGTGGGCCTCACCTGTCGGGTGGGTCGGGCCGTGTTCGGCACGGTGGCCATGGTGCGCGATCTGCTCGATTCCGGCCGCTCGCTGCTGCTGATGGGCCGGCCGGGCGTCGGCAAGACCACCGCCCTGCGCGAGATCGCCCGGGTGCTCGCCGATGAGCTGGGCAAGCGGGTTGTGGTGATCGACACCAGCAACGAGATCGCCGGGGATGGCGACATTCCCCACCCCGCCATCGGCCGGGCGCGTCGCATGCAGGTGGCCCGACCGGAACTTCAGCATCAGGTGATGATCGAAGCGGTGGAGAACCACATGCCGGAAGTCATCGTGATCGATGAGATCGGCACCGAGCTCGAAGCCCAGGCCGCCCGCACCATTGCCGAGCGCGGCGTGATGCTGGTGGCGACAGCCCATGGCAACGAGCTGGCCAATCTGATCAAGAACCCCACGCTCAGCGATCTGGTGGGCGGTATCCAGTCGGTGACCCTCGGCGATGAGGAGGCCCGCCGCCGGCGCACCCAGAAGACGGTGCTCGAGCGGGCGGCCGAACCCACCTTCCCCCTGGCGGTGGAGATGCACAGCCGCAACCGCTGGCTGGTCCATGCCGATGTGGCCCAGACGGTGGATCTGCTGCTGCGGGGCCAGGCGGCCCGCCCCCAGGTCCGCGAGCTGGATGCCGAGGGCCGGCTGCAGCTCCAGACCCCGCCGCCGGCCCAGTCCCTGCCCGGGCCTGCCCCGCGGCGCCCGGTGGAGCGGCCCCTGCCCGCCCCGGACGCGCCGTCACCCCCGCCCCGGCCGGTCGGGACGGTTGAACGGCCCTTACCCCCTCCCGCAGTCGAACCGGCCCCGGCGCTGCGGGTCTATCCGGCTGGGATCGGTCGGGCGGCGCTGGAGCAGGTGGTGCGGGCGCGCCAGCTGCCGGTGGAGGTGGTGGGCAGTGTCGAAGTGGCTGACGTGGTGCTCAGTGCCCGTCAGCAGCTCGGCCGGGATCCCCACGTGAGGCGTCAGGCCCAGGAGCTGGGCTTGCCGATCCTGGTGATCAAGAGTGCGGCCCTGCCCCAGCTGCAGCGGGCTCTGGAGCGGCTGGTGGAGCGCCACCGCCCCCCGCGGCCGGAGGCTCCCGGCGGCGACGGTGACGATGCCCTGGCGGCGCTCGAGGAGTGCCGTCTGGCGGTGGAGCAGGTGGTGCTGGCCCAGGGGCAGCCGGTGGAACTGCTGCCCCGCAACGAGCGGGTGCGCCAGCTCCAGAGCGAGCTCGCCAGCCGCTACCGGGTGCGCACGGCCGTGTTCGGCCGGGGAGGCGACCAGCGGCTGCGGGTCTTCCCGGCCTGAGGGGCCATCGGGGCGTTGACGAAGGACCGGCCGCTGTGGGTAACTAGCTAGGCATCGGCGAGTGCCGAGGCAGCACGCTCCCCGGGAGCTGCATTGGGCCGTCGCCAAGTGGTAAGGCAGCGGGTTTTGGTCCCGCCATTCCTAGGTTCGAATCCTAGCGGCCCAGTTTTTTCAAAGCCCCTGCCCCGGAAGCGTTTCCGGCATCGACTCCTTGCCGCAACCGTTCCCTTCCGGAGCCTCCCCCCTGCTGGTCTTCGACTTTGACGGGGTGCTGGTGGACGGCATGGCCGAGTACTGGTGGGCCGCCCGCAGCGCCGCCCTCCGGCTGGCTCCGGGCCTCGATCTGCCGACCGTCGCTCCGCCCGCCTTCGCCCGGCTGCGGCCCCTGATCCATCAGGGCTGGGAGATGGTGCTCATGGCCGCCGAGCTCGCGCGGCCTGACCTCCAGCTCGCGCGGCTCCTCGGTGATTACGGCTCGGCCGTGGCGGAAGCCCTGCAGCGCTGGGGCTGGGACGCGACCCTCCTCCAGGAGTGCCTCGAACAGGTGCGCGCCGAGGCGATCGCGGCCGATCTGCCGGCCTGGCTGGGCCTCCACCGCTTCTACCCGGGTGTGGTGGAGCGCCTGCGGGGGCTGGCCCATGAGGGGGTCGACTGGGCGGTGCTCACCACCAAGGGGGGCGTGTTCGCCGGCCAGATCCTCGCCGCCGCCGGGCTCGAACCCTGGGCCCTCTACGGCCACGAGCACGGCAGCAAGCCCGCGGTGCTGCGCCAGCTGCTGAAGCGTCGCGACCCGGTGTGGTTCGTCGAGGATCGTCGCCCCACCCTGGAGGTCGTGCGGGCCGATCCGGAGCTGGCACCGGTGCGCTGTTTCCTGGTCAGCTGGGGCTATCTCGGCCCCGATGACCAGCGGGATCTGCCGGCCGGCATCGGCTGGCTGGAGCCGGCTCGGTTCGCCGCCCCCCTGGCGGACTGGATCTGAACCGCTAGAGTACGCCTGTACTAAGCGCGATTGAGACGCCGGCTCCCTTTGGTGGCACTTGCTTCCTGGAGGTCGCAGGATGGCTCCGCGGCCCGTTCCATACATTCCCCTGATTCCCCATGCCTGCTGAATCCAAGGCCGCTGCGTTCACCTCGTCCGGTGCACCGGCCTCCAACGCCGCCGATGCCCGGGCTGCCGCCGAGCGGGACAAGGCGCTGGGTCTGGTGCTGAATCAGATCGAGCGGAACTTCGGCAAGGGGTCGATCATGCGGCTCGGGGATGCCTCGCGGATGCGGGTGGAAACGATCTCCACCGGGGCGCTCACCCTCGACCTGGCCCTCGGCGGCGGCTATCCCAAGGGTCGGGTGGTGGAGGTCTACGGACCGGAGAGCTCCGGTAAGACCACCCTCACGCTCCATGCCATCGCGGAGGTGCAGAAGCGTGGCGGCGTCGCGGCCTTCGTGGACGCCGAGCATGCCCTCGATCCGGTCTATGCCGCCTCGCTGGGGGTCGACATCGAAAACCTGCTGGTGTCTCAGCCGGACACCGGTGAAATGGCCCTCGAGATCGTGGACCAACTGGTCCGTTCCGCCGCGGTCGACATCGTCGTGGTCGATTCGGTCGCGGCCCTGACGCCGCGGGCGGAGATCGAAGGTGAGATGGGCGATCTGGCCGTGGGCAGCCAGGCCCGTCTGATGAGCCAGGCGATGCGCAAGATCACGGGCAACATCGGCAAGTCGGGCTGCACGGTGATCTTCCTCAACCAGCTGCGTCAGAAGATCGGCGTCACCTACGGCAATCCCGAAACCACCACGGGCGGCAATGCCCTGAAGTTCTATGCCTCGGTGCGGCTGGACATCCGCCGCATCCAGACCCTCAAGCGCGGCACCGAGGAGTACGGCATCCGGGCCAAGGTCAAGGTGGCCAAGAACAAGGTGGCTCCACCCTTTCGGATTGCGGAATTCGACATCCTGTTCGGGCGGGGCATCAGCACCCTGGGCTGCCTGCTCGACCTCGCCGAGGAAACCGCTGTGGTGACCCGCAAGGGGGCCTGGTACAGCTACGACGGGGACAACATCGGCCAGGGTCGCGACAACACGATCACCTGGCTGGAGCAGAATCCGGAAGCCAAAGAGCGCATCGAGCAGCTCACCCGCCAGAAGCTCACCGAGGGCTCCGAGGTGACGGCCAACTCGATGAAGCCGTTGGCGGCTGCCGCCAAGGCCGCCGCGGCCACGGGCGTCACCGCGACCTCCGATCTGGAGGAGCCTCTCCCGGCCGCAGGCTGAAGCGGGGCAGCTTGTCCCCGTTGCCAGGCCGTCCTCGTCGTTGAAGGCGTGCCGGCCGGTCGTCAGCTCCCGCCCGTGCTCAAGGGGCCCGGGGCTGTGGTCACCTCCAGGCTCTCGGGAAGGTCCCCGGGCTCCTGGAGCACCTGTGCAACGCGTTGGAGCTCCTGGATGGCTTCAGCCCCTTCCAGCTTGACGAGCTCGTGGCCGTTGCGGGACTCCACCCAGCTGATCCCGAAATCGGAGACCAGAAACCGGACCATGTGGTTGGCTCCCAGGTTGGCAACGAAGGAGGCCCCATGGCCATCACGGCCATCGCCACACACGTAGCAGCTGGCCGGCAGGCCGCGGGCCTGGAGGCTGCGGGCCAGGGCCTGCAGGCTCATGACCAGATCATGGACGACGGAGCGGTACTGCTCCGCGAGCCGGGGAAACATGGAACCAGCTGCATATCGGACGAATCTAATCTTTTCTTCCGTTTCTCGTGGGTATGAATGCCTACCAACGCTGAGGAGGGCCGATCAGGGCCGGGCTGGGCTCACCCATCCGCGAGGGTCCACCATCCCGCTGCGGGGCCGATGAAGCGCACGGTCACCCAGAACAGCACCAGGGCGGCGATGCCCACCCAGGCCCCCCGGGTGGTGAGGGAGACGAAGCGATCGGCCTGAAGTCGGGTGAGGGGCAGCCACGGGGCGACCCGGGGGGAGTCGTCCGGTTTGGTGCGTTTCGGTGCCTTCGGTGGCAGCCCCTGGATGCTGCGGCGCCTCGCTTCCCCCATGCCCGGTTCGTGCCTGTTGCGGCTTCAGGCTAGGAGGACACGCCTGCCTGGTCCGGCCCCGTGTGGAAGTCAGTGGGGGAGCAGCCGGCTCAGGTTGACCCAGGGCTCGAGGGCCTTCAGGACGTCCTGGCCCCAGCTGCGGCCCCGCAGACGGCCATCGAGGATGGCGAGGCGCCCGCCCTGCCGGCGCAGTCCCGCCACACCGAGCTGCAGACGCGTGAGTCCGTCCGGCAGCAGCCGTTCGCGGAACCAGTCCCGCCCCTGGCAGCGCAGGGCCTGCACCTGGGCGGCGGTGAGCGGGTCCTCCAGGCTGGCGATGGGCAACAGCCCGACCACGATCTGGTCCGGCAGCGGCAGCCTGGACTGGTGGTCGAGCCACCAGCTCCAGCGGCCACAGACCACCCCGTTGCTCTCCGGTGCGGTGCTCTCGTGCTCCACGCGGCTGCCGAACTCGGCCGCGAGGCCACTGGTGAGCGAAAGGCGCAGTCCCTCGTCATCCAGCAGCACCAGCGTCAGGCCGGCCTGCCCCAGCACCAGTCGGCGACCCTGCTCCAAGAGGTGGTCGGGAAAGTGGGGGCTGTTGGGCAGGGGCTGGCGGAGGGGCGCGTACAGGGGGAGCGGGTCGGCCAGGGGGGGATCGCCCAGATCGACGCTCACGGTGGGGGAGAGGCCCAGCGGCGCACCGTTCGAGCGGCCGCCGTGGAGCCGGGGGCCGACCATCTCCCCCAGCAGCACCGCCCCGCGATCCGCCAGCAGGCCCTGCAGCACCTGGAGCGGTTCCAGGGGTTGGCGGTGCAGGGACCACTCCAGGCGCTCAGGGGTGCGGGTGGCCCAGGTGGTCCAGTTCTCTCTCCCGGTTTCCAGCCAGGTGTTCCACGGCTCGGGCAGGGGATGCAGCAGGGCCAGCATCTGGCGCAGCGGGGCCTCGTCTTCCGGGGCCAGGCCGACGGGGCGGTGGTGGCTGCGGGGATGGGCCATCACCTGGCGGCCGATGCGGCCATGCAGCTCCAGCAGGCTCGAGGCGGCGGCGGGGTGGGCGCGGGTCAGGCGCTCCCAGTCCGCCGGCCCGATGCTGAGCGCCAGGGCCTTCCGCAGGCGGGCATCGAGGTGTTCGGCTTCCGGGATCACCAGCTGGCGCTGCCCCAGCTGCCCCCGGCGCCAGGCCTCAACCAGCTGGTGGTGGCTCAGCAGCCACACCCGTGCCGACCCTGGCTGCTCACCTTCGTAGAAAGGCAGCAGCAGTCCGGCCTCCGGCTCGACCAGCCGGGGAAGTTCCACCTGCAGCACCCGCTGGCGCAGGGTTTCGCTCAGCACCAGGGCCACCGGGGCATCGCTCAGGGCCAGGGGCACCAGCAGCCCGACCAGCCAGCTCGGATCACTCCCAGGGGCCAGCCGCACCAGGGTCTGATCCCCGCGGCGCAGGCTGCGGGCGACCAGGCGGCAGAGACTCAGGTGGTGAGGCCAGCGCTCCCTGCCTTCACGCCGCAGCAGCGCCTTGAGCTGGTGGTGGGCGTGGGCCTCAAGCATCCGCCGTCAGCCGATGGGACTGAATCGTAGGAAGCTGGCTCAGCGGCACTGCAGCAGCGATGACAGCCCGGCTGGTTTCAGACGCGGAGCCGGCCCATGAGCCCCTCCAGGGGCCCGTGGGCATCGTGGGACTTGGCCTGATCGGGGGCTCCCTGGGGCTCGACCTCCTGGCCCAGGGGGTGGAGGTGCGGGCCCTGGTGCACCGTGCGGCCACCGCCGAGCGGGCGCTGGCACGGGGACTGGCCACGGCGGTCAGCCTCGACCCGCAGATCCTGCAGGGATGCGCCCTGGTGGTCCTCGCCCTGCCGCTGGATCGGCTGCTCGATCCCGATCCGGCCCTGCAGGCGGCGCTGCCCCCCGCGGCGGTGGTGACGGATGTGGGGTCGGTCAAGGCGCCCGTGCTGGATCGCTGGGGGGCGCTGCATCCCCGGTTTGTGGCCAGCCATCCCATGGCCGGAACGGCGGCGGCGGGGGTGGAGGCCGGTGAGCGCGGTCTCTTCGCTGGACGTCCCTGGGTGGCGACCCCTCGCCAGGACACCGATCCGGCGGCGCTGGCACAGGTGGCCGCTCTGGCTGGCCGGCTGGGGGCCCGCTGGCTGTGCTGTCCGGCGGAGAGTCACGACCGGGCGGTCGCCCTGATCTCCCATCTGCCCGTGCTGGTCGGTGCGGCCCTGATCCAGGGCGTCGACCGCGCGGCGTGTCAGCAGGGGGGTGACCTGCCGGCGCTGGTCAGGGCGCTGGCCTCCAGTGGGTTTGCCGACACCACCCGGGTGGGAGGGGGCAATCCGGAGCTCGGCACGCTGATGGCCCGCTGCAACCGATCGGCGCTGCGCGACGCCCTGGCCGCCTACCGCCTCAGCCTGGATCGGTTGGACGACCACCTGGAGCAGGCCGCCTGGGAGGAGCTCCACATTGAGCTCAGCGACTGCCAGCAGTTACGCCCCGGCTTCCTCTGAGGCGCCGCTCAGTTCCCGCTCCCGCCGGGGGGCAGCCGTCGCGGGCGTGCCGCCGAGCACCAGGTTCCGGCCGCGGCGGGCCAGCAGCTGGCGGCAGGCCATCAGCGCCGAGAGGCTGACGCCTGCGGTGCCCTCGCCCGGATGAATCGCATCCCCGCAGAGCCAGAGGCCCTCCAGAGGGGTGCGACTCGCCAGGCCGAAGGGGCCGAAGCTGCCGGGGCGCTGGCCCAGTCCTCCCACGAAGCCGAAGGGTCGGCCTGTCCAGCGGGCGAATCCCCGTGGGGTGGCCAGCTCCACGTGCCGCCAATCCGCCGGGGCGAGCCCCAGCAGCTGGGCGACCCCCCGCTGGATGCCGTCCAGGGCCTCACGCTTGGCGGCGCGGTAGGCCCCGGGTTCCAGGCCGAACCAGGGACGGGCTGGGGTGAACACGCTGGCGATCACCGTGGCCTGGCCCTCCGGAGCGCGGCCATCACCCGGCTGGCTCACCGAGAGGAAGAGAGGGCCGGGATCGGGCCAGTCCGTCTGCAGATGGCCTGGACAGTCCTGCGGCAGCGCCCGGCGATCGACGGCGGCGTACAGCACCAGGGCTCCCGAGGGATCGGGCAAGCCTGTCAGACGAGCGCGGTAGGAGCCCGGCAGCGCCTCCGCGCCGAGCAGGGCAGGCAGGCCCTGGGGCGGAATCGCCAGCACCACATCGGCGGCCTCGCAGTGGAACGGCACCGGCCCGCGTCCATCGCCCTGCCGGTGGCCCTGCACCCGCCAGCGCCCGCCGTGCCGCTGGAGGTGCTCCACCCGGTGGCGGAGCCTGATCCTCCCCCCTGCGGCGCTGAGGGCCTGTTCCAGCGCGGTGCTCAGGTTCTGCATCGAGCCGTGCAGATGCCAGAGGCCGTGGGGTTCCTGGGCCATCGCCAGCACCGTGGCGCCATAGAGCGCCGCCGTGCGATCGGCGGGTTCCTGGGAATAGAGCCGCAGCTGCAGATCCAGGAAGCGCCGCAGGCGGAGATCCCCACTGCAGCCGCAGAGCCTCAGCAGGTCGGCCACGGTGGCCCCCAGCAGCAGGCTGGTGGCCAGGTTGCCGGGGCCGAGAGCGCCCAGCAGGCGGGCCAGGTCCCACGGGCTGCGGGGCGGCAGCACCGGATCCCGACCCGCGAACGACCAATTGGCCGCGTGGATCCGGCTGCACAGCTGCCAGAAGGCCTCACTCCCCGGGAACTGCCTGGAGCGCTCCTCCCGCCAGCGCTGGGGGTTCCGCCACAGGCTCACGGGACGGCTGCCATCCCCGAGGTGCACCACGCAGCCGGGGTCGAGGGGGGTGGCGGCGGGGAGGTCGAGGCCGAGATGGCGGAAGATCCGCGCGTGGCTGCCACCGGGTTCGAGGCCAGCCACCTGGGTCGCGCCCACATCGAACACGTAGGGGCCGCGGCGAAAGGTGCCGGCACAGCCGCCACTCTGGCCATGGGCCTCCAGCAGTTCGACCTGCAGGCCTTCGTGCGCCAGCAGGGCGGCGGCCGTGAGGCCGGCGATGCCGGCCCCCACCACAACCGCGTCCACCCCCTGATCCATCGCGGCATGCTGGCAGGCAGATGACGCCCCCGGTGCCGTGACCGGCCTGCCCCTCCAACCCCTGGCGGCCTGGCTGGAGCCGAGGCTGGGCCGCCAGCTGAGGGATCTGCGGCCGGTGGGAGGTGGCTGCATCCACCAGGCCTGGCAGCTGGTCTGTGCGGATGGGAGCCGCCTGTTCGCCAAGACCAACCGCGCGGAGGCGCTGGCCCTGCTCGAGGCCGAGGCCCATGGTCTGGAGGCCCTCGCCCGCTGGGCCCCGGCGGATCTGCTGGTGCCCCGCCCCCTGGCCCTCGGGGTGGCGGGGGAGCGGGCCGTGCTGGTGCTGCCCTGGCTGGAGCTGACGGGCCGGAACGGCGACTGGAGTCAGCTGGGACGCGGCCTGGCCCGGCTGCACAGAGCCAGCGGTGCCGACCACGGCGGCCGTGGCTTCGGCCTGGAGACCGACAACTTCATCGGCTCAGCACCCCAGCGCAATGGCTGGCGCAGCGGCTGGGCCAGTTTCTTCGCGGAATGCCGCCTGAGGCCCCAGCTGGAGTGGGCGGCGGCGGCTGGCCTGGCCCTGCATGGCGCCGCAGAACTCCTGGAGCATCTGCCGGACTGGGTGGAGGCCCACGGTTGTGAGCCGGTGCTGGTGCACGGGGATCTCTGGTGCGGCAACGCCGGCCTGGTGGCGGGCGGCGGTGGGGCGATCTTCGATCCGGCCTGCTACTGGGGGGATCGGGAGGTGGATCTGGCGATGGCCGGCCTGTTCGGAGGGTTTCCCCAGGCCTTCTTCGAGGGCTACAGCCGGGAGTGGCCGCTCCCGCCGGGGGCGGAGCGGCGCTGTGAGATCTACAACCTGTACCACCTGCTCAACCACGCGAACCTGTTCGGCGGGGGCTACCTCCGCCAGGCCCAGGCCGTGGTCGACAGGCTGGTGGGCCGCGCCTGAGGAACGGTTGGAGCGAACGGTTGGCCCACCCCGGCCTTGCCCTTCCGCTGAACCGCCGGGGACCCGGTCCCAGGCGCCTGCCCCCTGCTGGACTCTCGGAGACTCAGCCCAGGTACTCCTTGCGGAGGCCCTGCAGCCGCGCCACCACGGCGCTGCGCTTCTCGCTGGTGGTGAGGTTGGTCCAGCTCCACTGGCCGACGACCACCAGGCCCAGCAGTTCCAGCAGGCCGGGCACGATCGGCAGCAGGTTGATGGTGTCCAGGACCCCTTTGATCAGGATCTGGGCAATGATCACGGCCAGGATGATGCCGCTGGCCTTGCCGATCCGGCCCATCTGGCTCCAGTCGACCTGGTCCAGGGTCTGGTTCACCTTGCCCAGAATCTCGCTGTAGCGCTCGGTGAAGTTGACGCCCCCGTCGGCCTCACCGCTGGCGGTGTCCTGGGTGAACACGCCCGTGGTGGGTGCTTCCCCGCTGTGGTCCGCTTCGCCGGTCTGAACCGCTTCGGTGGTGGTGTCGTTCATGGACCTGCGCTGGGCTCCGGATCGCAACGCTTCATAAGGTATCGGGGTGCCCTTCGCCGCGCCAACCGAGCTACGCCTTGATCATGGGCCGCTCATCGTTCTGCGCCGGGTGTTGACCTGCGCGGCACCGGAGGAGGGCTGTGCCCTGCTGCTGGGTCGTCGCGGCTCGCCCCACGGCGCCGCGGTGCCCTGGCATGGGCAGCGCATCTGGCCCTGTCTCAACACCTGGCCGGAGCCCGCCGAGCGCCGTCGCCGCTTCGCCATCGATCCCAGGGAGCAGCTGCTGGCCCAGAAGTGGGCCCGGCAGCGGGGGCTGGCCGTGCTCGGCGCCGCCCACAGCCACCCCAGCGGACAGGCGGTTCCCTCCCCCACCGACTGCGCCCTGACCCTGGCCCCAGCCCTGATGCTGATTCTCGCGGCGGACGGCGACCTCGCCGCCTGGTGGCTGGACGACACGGATCGTCAGCCCCAGCCGTTGCCATGGAGAATGGATGCTTGATCTGGTCTGTGGCCTGGGCTGCCGCAGCCTCGCCGTTGCCGATGCTCCCCCCCGACACCACCGACGTTCAGCTGAGCCCCGATGAGGTGGCCCGCTTTTCCCGTCACCTGATCCTTCCCGAGGTGGGCATGGAGGGACAGAAGCGCCTCAAGGCCGCCTCCGTGCTCTGCGTCGGCACCGGCGGCCTCGGCTCGCCCCTGCTGCTCTACCTGGCCGCCGCCGGCGTCGGTCGGATCGGCATCGTCGATTTCGACGTGGTGGATCACTCCAACCTGCAGCGTCAGGTGATCCACGGCACCAGCTGGGTGGGCAAGCCCAAGATCGAATCGGCCAAGGCCCGGATCCTGGAGATCAACCCCCATTGCCAGGTCGACCTCTACGAGACGGCCCTGACCAGCGAGAACGCCCTGGGCATCATCGAGCCCTACGACCTCGTGTGCGACGGCACCGACAACTTCCCCACCCGCTATCTGGTCAACGACGCCTGCGTGCTGCTGGGCAAGCCGAACGTCTACGGCTCGATCTTCCGCTTCGAGGGACAGGCGACGGTCTTCAACCTCGATGCGGAGAGCCCGAACTACCGCGACCTCTTCCCCGAGCCTCCGCCGCCGGGCATGGTGCCCTCCTGCGCCGAAGGCGGTGTGGTGGGGGTGCTGCCCGGCATCATCGGCGTGATCCAGGCCACCGAGGCCGTCAAGATCATCACGGGCATCGGCACCACCCTCAGTGGCCGGCTGCTGCTGTTCGATGCGCTCGGCATGAAGTTCCGCGAGCTCAAGCTGCGGCCCAATCCGGAGCGGCCCGTGATCGAGGAGCTGATCGACTACCAGGAGTTCTGCGGCGTGGGCGGCACCGCTCCCGGCCAGGAGGAGGCCGGCAGTGTGCCCAGCATCACGGTGGCGGAACTCAAGACCGTGATCGACGGTCAGCTGGAGGACATCCTGCTGCTCGATGTCCGCAATCCTCCGGAGGCTGACATCGCGGTGATTCCCGGATCGGTGCTGATGCCCCTCGATCGGATCGAGAGCGGCGAGGCGATCGAGGATGTGCGCCGGCTGGCCGAAGGCAAGAAGCTCTTCGTGCACTGCAAGCTGGGGGGCCGCAGTGCCAAGGCTCTGCTGGCCCTGGGGCGCCATGGCATCGAGGGGATCAACGTGAGTGGCGGCATCGATGCCTGGAGCCAGGAGATCGACCCCTCGGTGCAGCGCTACTGACCCCACGGTCCAGCGTTACTGACCCCTCAGTCCAGCGCTACTGACTGATCGCCTGACGCAGTTCGCCTGCCGCGGTGCCGGCCCGTCGGCGGGCGATCGGCTCAGTAATCCACGCCGCGCTTGAGGTCGATCCCCCGCTCGGCATAGTGCTTGTGGCACACCATCTCGGAGTGCACCGAGGCCAGATCGAAGTAGGCCGGACGGTTCTTGCAGCGACCGGTGAGGATCACCTCGGTCTCCGCCGGCTTGCGCAGCAGGGTCTGCACGATGGGCTCCTGGGGCAGGAGCTCCAGGTCGACCGTGGGGTTGATCTCATCGAGGATCACGGTCTTGTAGAGGCCGCTGGAGATCGCCGCCCGGGCGATCTCCCAGGCACGTTCGGCCTCCACGTAGTCGATCGGCTGCTGCTGTCCGCGCCAGACGATGGCATCCCGCCCGGACCGCAGATGGTCCACCAGGTGGGGGTAGCTCTCCCGGAGGGCGGCGATGGCGGCATCCTCGGTGTAGCCGGCTCCCCCCTTCAGCCACTGCAGGATCAGCACCCGGTGGCTCTTGTCCTGGCTGATGCCCCGCCCGATCGCCTGCAGCGCCTTGCCCAGGGCACTGGTCGACTTGCCCTTGCCTTCCCCGGTGTAGATCTCGATCCCGTCGAGGCCCTGGCCCAGCTCCGAGGAGTCGTCGTGGCGCCGGTGGGCCCGCATCTCCGAGTGGAGATCGGCGAGCTGCACCAGCTGGCGCGGCGCCCCCCGGCCGGTGCAGATCACCTCCATGCCCTCGGGTTTGGCCGCCAGGGTCTGGCAGACCCGTTCGGCATCCAGCAGCCCCAGGTCCAGCACGGGATTGAGTTCGTCGAGCACCACCACGGAGTAGAGGTTGCTGGCGATGGCTCCCTTGGCGATGTCCCAGCCCCGCTCGGCCTCCAGCCGATCGAACCGGGTGGCCTCGTCTGCCCCGAAGAAGTCGCCCCGGCCGGTGCGCACCTGGTCGATCAGATGGGGGAAACCCTGCTGGAGCGCTTCGATGGCGGCGTCTTCGTCGTAGGCGCGGCCCGGGCCCTTGAGGAACCGCAGCAGCAGCACGCGGGTGCGCTTCTGCTCGCAGATCCCCAGGCCGATCGTGCGCAGCACCACCCCCAGGGCGGCCTGGCTCTTGCCCTTGCCATCCCCGTCGTAGACGTGCAGCTGGCCGTGGGCCCGCTCATCGCTGCCGGCGGCCGTCCGGATGCCGA
>NZ_JBKKKY020000027.1:0-36164 GCF_046613545.2 Aphanothece microscopica RSMan92
CCCGGTTCCCCGGAGCTCTCGGTGGCCGTCGCCTCCCGGCGACCCAGAAAACTTACAACACCGTTCGGCTCGCGCCTCCTGATCCCGTAAGCCCCGCTAACCCCTCAGCTTCCGCTCGGGGGCGCAGTCCAATAACTTACCACAGGAGGGCCGAGGGGCCACGGGGCCTGGCCGATCAGGCCGCCGGATCCCCGAGGCCTGGGGCCAGGCCTGGCGCCTGAGGCCTCACTTGCACTGGCTCAAGGTCTCGTTGATCCGCGCAGAGGTCCCCTCGGGCAGCTGCAGGTTCGGATCCGCAAAGCGGTTGAGCACCGCCATCAACTGGGTGCGGCTCAGCCGAGCCTGCTGCACAAACTCCCCTTGTGGGGTGAACTGAGCCAGTTCACAACCACAGATGTAGGTGGTTTTGCCGGAAGGGTCCGAATCCGCGAGAGGCTCCTGCTTCGCTCGGGCCTCCTCCAGCTTCTTCTTGGCCTCCTCGGTCTCCTCATAACCCGTCACCTCGCCAACGTAGGCCACCCCTTCCAGCATGATCACGTTGTAGAGATCGCTGGTGCGATCGATCACAAAGGTGGTGCCTTTGACGCCAAGAACCTTGCTGCCGAGACAGGCGCGCTGAGGCCCACTGGAGAGAAACGATCCCTTGCCGATGGTCAGACAGTCGCTGCCGACCGTGATGACGCTGGAACGCCCCAGAAAGCCGATCGAGGTGTTGTCAAACAACAGTTCTGCCCTGCTGCGCCCTGTCCGCACCTGGGAGCCCGAGCGGGCCACCTGGTTCACCTTGGCCGTCTTGCCGTTGATATAAACCTGATTCCCGTCAATGATCCGCTTCACTTTGGCCTCCTTGTAGGAGGCCGCCTGCACGGCAGGAGGGGTCAGACAAGCCTCCAGAGCCACCAGACAGGCCAGCAGGCCAGCGGCTTTGAGGCCTCCACCCATCAAGAAACGAGGCCGTACCCGGGATGCGCAGGCCAAGGGGTAATGATCTATTACTACACATGTAATTCTAGCCGCCTGGAGACCAAGGTCAACGAAGCGTAGCGATCGCTACCCTTTTTCGCCTCCATGGCCGTTCGTTTCCGCGGGTTCCCCGCCTTCGCTGTGACCCTTGAGGGTGAAGGCATCCTGGGTTCCCTGACCGCGCAGCTCAAATTGACCAAGCGACGCAAGCGTCCACTCCGGTGCGGCAAGGCTGGCCACCCGACTGGAGAGAACAACGGCGGAGTTGGTCTGTTTGGCCACCCCTTCCAGCCGACTTGCCATGTTGACCGTATCCCCGATCACGGTGAAATCCATCCGTGATGCGCAGCCGATGTTGCCACTGATCACCGGACCTGCAGCCAGAACCATCACCTGCTCCCATTGCTCTTTGCCGGCCTCCTGCCAGCGCTGGTTGAGGGCCTCCATGGAATGCTGCAACTCGAACACGGCCCGCAGGGCTGCATTGACCTCCTCTTCGATACCCCGACTCATGGGGGCACCAAAGACAGCCAGGACGGAATCTCCCATGTACTTGTCGATGGTGGCCCCCTCACGCTGAAGCACCGTCACAAGCATCCCAAAGTATTCATTGAGCTGGTCAACCAGCTCAGGCACCTGGTTGGCCTGGGTCATCGCCGTGGTGCGGTTGGTGAAGCCGCGCACATCACTGATGAAGATCACCACATCGAACACCCTCCCCCCCAGGATCTCATCGGCTTCCTCCGGCTGGGTCGCCATCTGAGCCGCGACGGCTGGGGAGAGGTAGCGGCCAAGCATGCGCCGCAACCGCAACTTGCTGAGCTGCAGGCGAACCGTCGCATCCCCGGCACTCACCAAGCCCGTCGCCAGGGTGACCACCGACAGGCCCAGCAGACCGATGCCCAATCCGAACAGGTTGAGCAACAGGAGTCCACTGCCCAGCATGGCGGCGCCCAGCAGGGCCAGGGAACCCAACCTGACCTGGGGGCGCTCCGAACGGGCGGAGAGCAGTCCCAGCAGGAGCACCAGCACGCCCACGAACAGTCCCCAGAGCCGGGAGGCTGGGGGAACGAACAGGGCCCGTCCCTCGAGACGATTGGCAATCTCCGTGGCGTGGATCTCCACGCCGGGCATGCCCTCAGCACCGGCAAAGGCGGTGCGGTGGATGTCCTGCAGCACGCTCGCGGTGGGGCCGATCAGCACGACGCGATTGCGAAAATCACCCCGGTCGGCGAGTCGTTTGAAACTGTCGGCTTCCAGCACCTCCCAGATGGGGATGGTGGTGATGGTGCGCGCAGGTCCGTAGAGATCCAACAACCGTCGCCAGGACTCGCTGGCAACGAGGGGAGGACGTTCCGGCAAACCTCCCTTGCGGATCAATCCCGTGGCCAGTCCGGAGGGAACCTCAGGCAACTCGGACTGGCGAAGCTGCTGGGCATAGGAGCTGGGGCGCAGCCGGATGTAGCCGTCGTCATCCTGAAGGCCGTTGAGCAGACCCGAACTCTCGGATCCAGCGGCAGCCGCGAGCATCGGCAGTGGTGAACTCAGGGTGAGGCCCCCAACCCGCCCACGGCTTTCGAACACCTGCGCTCCGAGCACCACCTTGTCGCGGTAGCGCTGCAGGCCCTTCGCAAAGGCTGCATCGTCGGCCTCGCCATGGCTGCTCGGCGAATCGAACAGGATGTCAAAGGCCACGGCTTTGGCACCGGACCCGAACAAGCGATCGAGGGTCGATGTGTAGATCGAGCGCGGCCAGGGCCAGGATGTGAGCGACTGCAGCAGAGGATCGGTGCTGAGATCGGCGTTCTGCCCCTGAATCAGGCTGAAGTCATCGATGGCGAGGATCACCACATCGCGCGGCGGCTGCCGTACACCGCGCAGCTCCTGGGCCCGGGTGACCAGGGAGAGCTGCCAGCGCTGGTAATACTGCGGGAAGGCCCACAACCCGATCCCGCAGATCGCCGCCCAGATCAGAAAGGCGACATGGCGACGTGACCAGACCAAGAGCTTCATCGTCGTTGCCAGTGAAGAACCATGAACCGCTGGGCGTGGACCGCAGACCGGACGATCCGCAGGCCTGATCACCGTAAAGAGCGCCCCCTCAACTGTCAGCCGGCTTCCCATCCGGCGAACCGCCAGAAGCCGCCATTGATTCGCCCAGGTTGCTGATCTGCTGGCTGGACAGGCCTGTGGCCGCCTGGCGGTTGGGGCCTGTGCCACGATCCCAACCCAGCTCCGCCCTGCCCCACCCGTGACCCTGCGGCTCACCAACACCCTCACCCGCCGCGTCGAGCCGTTCGAGCCCCTGGAGAGCGGGAAGGTGAGCATCTACTGCTGCGGTGTGACGGTCTACGACCTCTGCCACCTCGGCCACGCCCGCAGCTACATCGTCTGGGACGTGCTGCGCCGCTACCTGATCTGGCGGGGCTATGCCGTGACGTTCGTGCAGAACTACACCGACATCGACGACAAGATCCTCAGGCGCGCCGCCCAGGAGAACAGCTCGATGGAAGCGGTGAGCGAACGCAACATCGACGCCTTCGTGGCCGACATGGCACGGCTCAACATCCTGCCCGCCGACCGGATGCCGCGGGCCACCCGCAGCCTCGATGCCATCCGCAACCTGATCGGGGAACTTGAGGCCCGTGGCGCCGCCTACTCGGCCGATGGCGACGTCTATTTCGCCGTGATGCGCCATGCCGGCTACGGCAAGCTCTCGGGCCGTGAGCTCAGTGAGCAGCAGGACAACGCCTCCGGCCGCATCGGCGATGCGGAGGAAGCCCGCAAACAGCACCCCTTCGACTTCGCGCTCTGGAAGGGGGCCAAGCCGGGGGAACCCAGCTTCCCCTCGCCGTGGGGGCCTGGACGGCCGGGTTGGCACATCGAGTGCTCGGCCATGGTGCGGGAGGAGCTGGGGACCACGATCGACATCCACCTCGGTGGCGCCGACCTCGTCTTTCCCCACCACGAAAACGAGATCGCCCAGTCGGAAGCCGCCAACGACGAGCCCCTGGCGCGTTACTGGCTGCACAACGGCATGGTGAACGTGGGGGGCGAGAAGATGAGCAAATCGCTCGGCAACTTCACCACGATCCGGGCGCTGCTCGATTCGGGGGTCAGCCCGATGACACTGCGGCTGTTCGTGCTGCAGGCCCACTACCGCAAACCGCTGGACTTCACCGCCGCGGCCCTCGAGGCCGCCGCCACGGGCTGGAAAGGACTCCATGCCGCCCTGGTCCTGGCGGCCGGTGGATCCTCCCCCGCCGAGTCGGGCGCAGTCACGCCGGCCCAACCGGCCAGCGATCCGGCCGGCCTTCCCGCCGACCTGGCGGCGAAGCGGGAGCAGTTCGCCGCGGCGATGGACGACGACCTCAACACTTCTGCGGCCCTGGCGGCAGTGTTCGACCTGGCCCGCCCCCTGCGCGGCCTGGCCAACCGGCTGGAACGGGGCGATCAGGCCGCCGCGGCCGAGGCTGCCGATCCGGCCCTGGCCCGCCGCGGGGCCCTGCTGCTGGAGCTCTGCGCCGTGCTCGGACTGCGGCCGGAACCCCTGCCCGCAGCTCCCGGCGCTGCCGCGGCCGAAGCCGACGCGGCCCAGATCGAAGCGCAGATCGAAGCGCGCACCGCCGCCAAGGCATCCCGGGATTTCGCGACGGCGGACCGGATCCGCGCCGAGCTCCAGGCTCAGGGCATCGAGCTGATCGACAGACCCGGGGGGGTCACCGAGTGGCTCCGCAGCTGAGGCTTCAGTCCTGGCCGCCGCCGGAACGGGGGGGCTGGCCGGCCATCGTCCGTTCGATCCTGCGGATGCGGGTCAGGGTGGTCTGCCAGACCTCGAGCTGAAAGGTCAGGTCAGCCTCGCCGCCGGCCACGGCCTGCCGGCAGCCTTCCACCAGGGCTTCGATGTCCTCCCGGCGCTCGAACGCCTCCCAGAGCTGACGCTCCAGCCGGGCCCGCTCTATGAAATTCCAGCGCTGCAACCATGCCGGCCGTGCCGCCATCACCGGGCCTCGAACTGGCGCCAGTTAAGACCCTGCCGGCGCCGGCGCGCCTCAGCCCCCCCAGCTGCGCACCAGGTCAGCCACCGAAACGGCGAGGCCAATGGCGATGGCCGGCGGCGACACCCAGCGCAGGGCCCAGAGCAACCCCCGCACCAGCCAGCGGCGGCTGCCGGATCCCTCCAGATCGGCCCGGAACCGGGCCGGCACCCCCCAGCCCAGCAGCAGCGCCATGCCGAGGCCGCCGCTGATCAGCAGCACACCGCCGAACAGGGCGTCCATCCGCTCCAGCACGGCCACATCCAGGGCCGAGGGCAGGCCCAATACGCCGATCAGGGCCACCATCACCCAGACGGTGCGGTCGCGGCTCCAGCCGAGCCGGTCCATCAGCGAACTGGTGGGCACCTCCAGCAAGGACACCGAGGAGGTGATCGCCGCGATGTAGGCCAGGCTGAAGAAGACGGCCGCCACCAGCCGGCCGTTGAAGCCCAGCGAGGCCAGCCCGGTGGGGAGGCTGATGAACAGGGTGCCCACCGTGCTGCCGCTCACCACGTCGCTGAGGCCGAAGCTGGCCACCACCGGGAAGGTGACGCAGCCCGCCATCAGCCCCACCGCCGTGTCCATCCCCACCACGGCGACGGCCTCGCTGGGGATGGCGCTGCGGCGATCGAGGTAGGCGGCGTAGGCCAGGATCGCGCCGATGCCCGTGCCGATCGAGAAGAAGGCCTGGGTGAAGGCGTTGCGGATGGTGCCCGCATCGGTGAGCTTGGCGGCGTCCCAGCGCAGCAGGAAGGTGCGGTAGCCCTCATGGGCCCCGGGCAGGCTGGCGGCCCAGAGCACCAGGCCGAGCAGCATCAGAACGAGCAGCGGCATCCCCCAGCGGCTGAGCCGCTCGATGCCGCCGCGGATGCCGGCCGCCACCACCAGGCCGGTCAGGCCCAGGCTGATCAGGTGGCCCAGCACCGCATCGCCGCCGCTGCTGATCTCAGCGAAGTAGGCCTCGGCGGCGGCCATGTCGGCCGGCAGGCCATCGAGGAGGGCGTGCAGGAGGGTGCGCCCGGTCCAGCCCATCAGCACCGCGTAATAGGAGAGGATCCCGATCGCCGCGGCCATGTACAGCCAGCCCAGCGGGGCCCAGCGGCGACCGCCGGCGGTGATCGGGGCCAGCAGCGGAGCGTGCCCGGTGCTGCGGCCCAGCACCATCTCCGCCACCAGCACCGGCAGGCACACCACCAGCACGATGAGCAGATACAGCACCACGAAGGCCGCTCCCCCACCCTGGGAGGCGCGGTAGGCGAAACCCCAGAGGTTGCCCAGACCCACCGCGCTGCCCGCCGCCGCCAGCACGAACCCCAGCGACGAGCCCCAGTGCTCCGGCGGATGGCCGCGCTCGTCGCGGTGGTGGAGGGCTGCCATGGGCGGCGTCAACGGTCGCCCCAGTGTCCGGCACACCGCAAGCGCAGGGGCGCACCGCTGTGGGGATGGCGCAGCTGCAGACCCCAGGCATGGAGGCGCATCCGACCGGGGTACCCGGGGCCGTAGAGCGGGTCGCCCAGGATCGGATGGCCCAGCCAGGCCATGTGCACCCGCAGCTGGTGGGAGCGGCCGGTGCGGGGCTGCAGCAGCAGGCGGCTCCAGCCGGGACCCCGGGCCAGCAGGCGCCAGCGGGTGAGGGCGGCCTTTCCCTCCGGAACCACCCCGTAGCGCGGTGGCCGGGCGGTGAGGCGTGCCAGGGGGGCGTCGATGCGGCCCGAGCACCCCCGCACCTCCCCCTGCACCTCCGCGAGGTAGGCCTTGCGCACCCGGCGCTGCTGGAACTGCAGGCTGAGGTTGCGGTGGCTGAGCGGATCGAGGGCCAGCACCAGCAGCCCGGAGGTGTCGCGATCGAGGCGATGCACCAGCTGGGCGGTGGGCCAGCGGCGCTGCACCTGGCCGAGCAGGCTCTCGCGCAGCTGGGGGCCCAGACCAGGCTGGCTCAGCAGGCCCGGGGGCTTGTCCACGGCCAGCAGCCAGGGATCGGCATGCACCAGGGCCACGGGCGCCATGGCAGAGGCCACCCCCTCGCTCCAGCCTGGGGGCCTCAGCCCCCCATCTCCTCCACGCCGGCCTGATGCTGCAGCTGCTCGAGCCCCGTCACCAGGGCCACGCCGATCCCCATCAGCAGCAGGGCGACCGCCAGGGCTTCAGGGCTGGGCGGGCCCGCCAGGGCATCGCGCAGCACCACCAGCTTGCCCTTGGCCGTGGTGGTGCTCTCCAGCACCGTGCGGAAGGGCCAGATCTTCCACAGCGACCCCGCCATGAAGCCCACCAGCAGAGCCACCGTCTGGCCGTGCCAGCGGTGGAGCAACCAGCGGAGCAGGCGCACGAACAGCAGCAGGCCGGTGATGCAGCCCAAGGCGAAGGGCACCAGGGTTCCCAGCTGCAGCCCCTTCACCGCCTCCATCACGTGCTGATACTGGCCCAGCACCAGCAGCAGGAACGACCCGGAGATGCCCGGCAGGATCATCGCCATGATCGCCACCGCGCCACTCCAGAAGATCGTGAACGGATCGTGGGGCATGGTCACGGGAACCCGGGTCACCAGCACCAGGGCCCCGATCACCCCGGCCACCATCGCCGCCAGACCGGAGGCCCCCCAGTGGGCGTGGCGGGCGATCAGCACGATCGAGCCCACGATCAGCCCGAAGAAGAAGGCGAACAGCAGCACCGGGTGGTGCTCATAGAGCCAGGTGATCGGCCGCACCAGCACCAGCACCGACGTGCCGATCCCCGCCAGCAGGGGCACCAGGAAGCCGAGCTGCACGCGGGAGGCCGCCTGGCCCCACTGGCCGCGGCCCAGCAACCCCAGCAGCTCCGGATCGAAGCCGGCGATCGCCTCGAGCAACCGGCCGTAGATGCCCAGGATGAAGGCCATGCTGCCGCCGGAGACGCCCGGCACGACATCGGCCGCCCCCATGGCCAGGCCACAGCCGATCACGTAGGGAACCGACGGTGCGCTCCGCGCGGTGGAGGGGGCCATGGGCAGACCAGTGGGACACTTGGAGCGCCGCAACCTTAGGGAGCCCCGCCGTGAAAGCCATCAGCGTGCTGGGATCCACCGGGTCGATCGGCACCCAGACCCTCGAGATCGTCTGCGAATTCCCCGACCGTTTCCGGGTGGTGGCCCTCACCGCCGGCAACAACCTCGATCTGCTGGTGGATCAGATCCGGCGGCACGAGCCGGAGGTCGTGGCCCTGGCCAACCGGGAACGGGTTCAGGAGCTCAGGGAGCGGCTGGAGGCCCTCGAACCGGCGCTGCAGCCGGCCCGGATGCCGGAGCTGCTCGGCGGAGCCGACGGGCTCAACACCGCCGCCGCCTGGCCCACGGCCGACCTGGTGGTGACGGGCATCGTGGGCTGCGCGGGCCTGCTGCCCACCCTGGCGGCGATCCGCGCCGGCAAGGATCTGGCTCTGGCCAACAAGGAAACCCTGATCGCCGCCGGCCCGGTGGTGCTGCCCGAGCTGGCAAGAAGCGGTTCACGCCTGCTGCCGGCCGATTCCGAGCACTCCGCCATCTTCCAGTGCCTGCAGGGCACCCCCTGGGCCGACACGGCACGGCTCTCCACCGGTGTGCCCACGCCGGGGCTGCGCCGCATCCAGCTCACCGCCAGCGGCGGCGCCTTCCGCGACTGGGACGCCGCCGATCTGCACAAGGCCACCGTGGCCGATGCCACCAGCCACCCCAACTGGAGCATGGGGCGCAAGATCACGGTGGATTCGGCCTCCCTGATGAACAAGGGGCTGGAGGTGATCGAGGCCCACTACCTGTTCGGCCTGGATTACGACCACATCGAGATCGTCCTGCACCCTCAGTCGATCATCCACTCAATGGTGGAGCTGGCCGATTCCTCGGTGCTGGCCCAGCTGGGCTGGCCGGACATGAAGCTGCCGATTCTCTACTGCCTCAGCTGGCCCGGACGGCTGGAGACCCCCTGGCGGCGGCTCGACCTCACCGCGGTGGGGCAGCTCAGCTTCCGCCAGCCCGACCCCGCCAAGTACCCCTGCATGGGCCTGGCCTATGCGGCGGGCCGCGCCGGCGGCACCATGCCCGCGGTGATGAACGCGGCCAACGAGCAGGCCGTGGCGCTCTTCCTCGAGGAACGCATCCACTTCCTCGACATCCCGCGGCTGATCGAGCGGGTGTGCGATCGCCACAGGGCCGACCTCACGGCCCAACCCAGCCTGGACGAGGTGCTGGCGGTGGACGCCTGGGCCCGGCAGGCGGTGCGTGAGGCTGCCGCCCAGCTCAGCGCCCAGCTGAGCGCCCTGCCCCCCGCCGCCCTGCCGGCCTGAGCGCTGCCATGGCTGTCGTTCAGGCCCCGATCGCCCACCACCTGCTGCTCTGCGCCACCCCCACCAAGGCGCTCTGCTGCCCTGACCCGGCCATCGGCGCCGCCAGCTGGGAGGCCCTCAAGCGGCTGGTGCGGGAGCTCGCGCTGGAGGATCCACAGCGACCGGGAGGGATCGTGCTGCGCACCAAGGCCGACTGCCTGCGGATCTGCAGCGAGGGGCCGATCCTCCTGGTCTGGCCGGAGGGGATCGTCTACGGGGCGGTCACGCCCGAGCGGATCGAGCGCATCCTCCACGAGCATGTGATCGGAGGGGAGCCGATCGAGGCGTGGATCCTGCGGCGCCAGCCGTTCAGCCCACCAGCCGCGCCAGCCAGCGGGCCGTGAGCCGATCGGCCCACGAGGCCGTGGGGCCATCGCCCCGGCCGTGGAAGCCGTTGTGACCGCCGGCTGCGGTGAGCAGCACCTCAAGGTCGGCCCCGGCTGAAGCGCCGCGCTGGCCGGCCTCGACCAACCGGCAGGTGGCCGAGGCCGGCACCCACGGATCGTCGAGGGCATGCACCAGCAGGGCAGGCGGCAGCGGCTGGCCGGCCAGCAGCTGGGGCAGCGGCGAAGCCTGCCGGTAGTACGCCGCGGCATCGGCGAAGCCCCAGCGGGGTGCCGTAATCGCCGCATCGAAGGCCCGCACGCTGCGCACCGCACCCCCTCCACGCAGGCGGTCCCGCTCGAGCGGCTCGAGGCCGTAGGGATCGGCGAGGGTCTGGGCCCGCAGAGCGCGCAGCAGCCACCGGTGGTAGAGCCCGTTGCGGGGGCGTTCGATCTGGGCCGAACTGGCCGCCAGGTCCAGCGGGCTGCTGACGCAGACCAGCCCGGCCAGCAGGGCCGGCTCGGCCAGGGCGGCATTCAGCAGCACCGTGCCCCCCAGCGACAGCCCCACCGCCAGCAGGGGGGCCGGTGCCGCCAGGGCGGCGGCCTGGTGGAGCACCGGCAGCAGATCGCTGTTGCAGGCCGCGGCATAGGTGCCGCGGGCCAGGCCGCGGCCCGGCCCCGCACCGCGCAGGTTGAGGCGCAGCACGGCGAACCCGGCCTGCTGCAACCCCAGGGCAAGACGGCGCACCCCAGGGCGGCCGCTGCTGCCGCCGAGGCCATGCACCACGAGCACCAGACCCTTCTGCGCCTGAGCAGGAGCGGGAGGTGTGGCCAGGGCCACGAGCCGCTCCCCCCCCGCCAGCGCGAAGCTGGTGGGAACGCCCCGGTCGGGCCCGAGCTGCAGCGGGCGCACCGTGTCGCGGATGGTCTGGAGATCCGGGCCGTACCACGGCCAGCGCTGCTGGAAGGGGCTCAGCCCCAGCTGGGCCGGGAGCCGCTCGGAGACATCATGGGCGATGGGTGGGAGGCCCCCTGGCGGGCTCAGGCCACCGATTGTCGACCCACCCCCAGCTCCCGCAGCTCGGAGAGCAGTCCGTTGAGCACCGCCTTGGCGTCGCCGAAGACCATCGCCGTCTGCGGCAGCTCGAACAGGGCGTTGGAGATGCCGGCATAGCCGGCGCCGAGGCTGCGCTTCACCACGAACACCTGGCGGGCCTGATCGACCTCCAGCACGGGCATGCCGTACAGGGGGCTGCTCGGATCACGCTTGGCGTCGGGGTTCACCACATCGTTGGCGCCGAGCACGATCGCCACATCGGTGCGGGGGAACTCCGGGTTGATCGCGTCCATCTCCTGCAGCTGCTCGTAGGGCACGTCGGCCTCGGCCAGCAGCACGTTCATGTGACCCGGCATCCGTCCGGCCACGGGATGGATGGCGTAGCTCACCTCGGTGCCGTTGGCCTCGAGGATCTTGGCCAGCTCCCGGAGGGCGTGCTGGGCCTGGGCCACGGCCAGGCCGTAGCCAGGCACGAACACCACCCGCTCAGCCGTTTCCAGGGCCAGGGCGCACTCTTCGGGGGTACAGCTGGTGATGTGGGTGTAGCCGGCTTCACTGCCGCCGCCGCCCACCTTGGCCGCGGTGCCCAGGGCTCCCCCGAACAGCACGCTCACCAGGGAGCGGTTCATGGCCGTGCACATCACCTGGGTGAGGATCAGCCCGGCCGCCCCCACCATGGCGCCGGCCACGATCAGCAGCTGGCTGCCGACCACGAAACCGGCCGCCGCCGCCGCCACGCCGGAATAGCTGTTCAGCAGGGAGATCACCACGGGCATGTCGGCGCCGCCGATCGGCAGGGTCACGCCCACGCCGAGCAGGCTGGAGGCGGCCACCAGCACCAGCAGCACCGCCCCACCGGGATGGCCCGGCAGCAGCACGGCGGCCCCCAGGGCGACGGCGGCCAGGGCGGCATTGACCAGGTGGCGCAGGCCGCTCTGGGTCCAGGCCGGCGTGTCGAGCCAGCCCTGCAGCTTGGCCATCGCCACGATCGAACCGCTGAAGGTGATGGCGCCCACCACCACGGAGATGGCGATCGACACCTGGGCCACAAGGTCGCTGGCCTCGGGCTGGAAGAGCGCCACGCCCACGGCCACCAGCAGGGAGGCCAGACCACCGCAGCCGTTGAACAGCGCCACCATCTCGGGCATGGCCGTCATCGGCACCCGCCGGGCCGTGAGCAGCCCGGCCAGGCCGCCGGCGGCGGTGCCCAGGGCGATGCCCGCCCAGGCGATCGGAGCGGGGCGCAGCTGAATCAGCAGACCGACCACCGCCAGGCCCATGGCCAGCGCTGCCAGGCCGTTGGCGGAGCGGGCCGAGCGCACCTTGGAGAGCCCCTTGATGCCCAGGGCCAGGAGCAGCACGGCCGCCAGGTCGATGGCCACCGGGAAGGCGGCGTTGAGGGAATCCATCAGGACGGGGTACTCAATCGGTGCCGCGGGCGCGGCTGGGTTTGCGGGAGAACATGGCCAGCATCCGGTCGGTGACCAGGAAGCCGCCGACCACGTTGAACAGGGCGAAGCCCAGGGACAGGGAGCCCAGCACCAGCAGGGCCGGACTGGCGTCGGCCTGGGCGATCAGGGTCAGGGAGGCCAGCACCGTGATGCCGCTGATGGCATTGGCGCCGCTCATCAGGGGGGTGTGCAGGGTGGGGGGCACCTTGCCGATCAGCTCGAGCCCGAGCAGGCTGCCGAGCAGGAGCACCCACAGCGACTCCGAAAGACTGGCCATCAGCGGAGCGCTCCCACCAGGGCCGGCTCCTCGGCCGGCAGGCCGACCACGTCGGGCCGCCAGCAGCGGCCCGCGTGGGTGAGCAGACAGCCCGCCACGATCGGGTCTTCGCGGTTGAGGGGAAACGCGCCGCCTCCCGGCAGACCGGCGTCCTCCGGCGGCGCGGTGAGGGTGATCAGATGCTCCAGCAGTGCCGCCACGTTGCGGGCGTAGAGGGCACTGGCGTGGTTGGCCACGCTGCTCGGCAGGGCATCGGCACCGATCAGCTGCACGCCGTTGCGCAGCACCGTCTGTCCCGCCACGGTGCAGGCGCAGTTGCCTCCCTGGCCGACCGCCAGATCCACCACCACCGAGCCGGGGCGCATGCGATCGAGCATCGCTTCACTGATCAGCCGGGGCGCCGGACGCCCCGGTACCTGGGCGGTGCAGATCACCATGTCGGCCTGGGCCAGCTGCTCCTCCAGCTGGCTGCGCTGGGCCTCCAGGAACGCCTCCGTGGCGGCCTGGGCGTAGCCGCCCACCTCGGCCGGGGTCTCCGCCAGTTCCGGGGGAGCCACGAAGCGTCCGCCGAGCGACTCCACCTGCTCCCGGGCCGCCGGCCGCACGTCACTCACATAGACCACCGAGCCCAGGCGACGGGCCGTGGCCAGGGCCTGCAGCCCGGCCACGCCAGCCCCGAGGATCAGGGTGCGGGCGGGCTGGATCGTGCCGGCGGCCGTCATCAGCATCGGCACGTAGCGGTCCAGGGCCGCCGCCGCCAGCAGCACCGCCTTGTAGCCGGCGATGTTGGCCTGGGAGGAGAGCACGTCCATGGTCTGGGCACGGCTGGTGCGGGGCAGCAGCTCGAGGGCCAGGGACGAGACCTGGCGGCGGTTCAGGGAGCCCACCAGCACGTCGGCTCCGTAGGGAGCCAGCAGGCCCACGAGCAGCGCTCCGGGCCGCAGCAGGTCGAGCCGTTCGCGCTGAGGAGGCTGCACACACAGCACGCCGTCCACCTGTTCCCAGACCTCGGGGTCGGGGCCCCTCAGCTGGGCCCCGGCGGCGGCATAGGCCTGATCGAAAAACCCGGAGGGTTCGCCGGCGCCGGCCTCCACGGTGATGTGCAGACCCTTGCCGGTGAGGCGCTGCACGGTCTCCGGCGTGGCGGCGACCCGCGCCTCACCAGGCCGGTGCTCCCGCGGAATCAGGAGATGGGGGGGGGAAGGGGACAACGTGGCTTCGCATGGTCCTGATTCCATTAGGGGTCGCTCCCCCGGGAGCGGCAACGCTCGAATCGGGAATGTGCGGGGTTGCCCACGCAACCCCCAGCCCACACCCCCAGGCCCCGCTCAGAACAGCGGCAGCATCTCCTCCTCGAGGCAGGCCGCCTGGCGACCGGCACGCTGCCGGCGCAGCCACCGGACCCGCAGGATCAGCGGATCGATGTCGCAGTCCAGCTGCCAGCAGAGCTCGAGGTGGTGGCGCTGGGAGCGGGCTCCGGGCGTGAAGGGTTCAGAGGGGTGGGCCATGGCCAGATGGACAGTGCCGTATGGCCGGAACCTAGGCAGACCCTGGCCGCCGTCCATCGGCCAGAACACTCAATCCTGGGGCAGGCCCTGGACGGGGGTGGGGACAATGACAGCCGGACGGAGCGCCATGGCCCCCTATTCCTTCGACCTGGCGCCGGCCACAAGCGGAGGGCCCTCCGCCGTGGTGCAGCCGCGGGCCTGGCAGAGCCAGCTGCTGCGGCTGCTGCGGGCCCGCCTGCTCAACCCCCTCCCCCACGGCCGCGACGTGCTGATTCATGCCGGCCCCGGAGCGGGGAAGACCCTCGGGGCCCTGCTCAGCTTTCAGCGCCTGCAACAGGAGGGGCATCTGGATCGGTTTCTGGTGTTCTGCCACCGTTCCTCGATCGCAGCCCAGTGGCGACAGGCCGCCGGCCGCCTGGGGCTGAGCCTGCGGAGCTGGGATCCCGAGCTGGAGCTGGGCGCCCAGGCCGCCGATCCGCAGGCCCAGGGACTGCTGCTCAGCTACCAGTCCGCGGCTCGCCACCGGGAGCGGCTCACGGCCTCCTGGCCCGGCAGCGGACCGGGCCGCTGGCTGGCCATCGCCGACGAGGTGCACCACCTGGGCATCGATCCCGAGGAACCGGAAGCGGCGGCCTGGGGCCATGT
The DNA here is from genome assembly GCF_046613545.2 of Aphanothece microscopica RSMan92. Classification (NCBI taxonomy): domain Bacteria; kingdom Bacillati; phylum Cyanobacteriota; class Cyanophyceae; order Chroococcales; family Aphanothecaceae; genus Aphanothece; species Aphanothece microscopica. The sequence continues at coordinate 14,597 of NZ_JBKKKY020000027.1, forward strand.
CTTCAGCTGCCTGACAGAAGCGGCCGAGCTGCGCCTCGGCCTCACCGGAACCCCCTTCCGGGCGGACAATCTCGCCTTCTGCGCCGCCCGGCGGGTGCGGGCGCGCCAGGGCGGGGAGATCGTGGAGCACATCAGCCCGGATCTCAGCGTCGAACCCCGTCAGCTGATCGCCGCCGGCGACGTTCGTCCCCTGGAATTCCGGTTCCAGGACGGCTGGGTGGAACATGGCCGGCCCGAACAGCCGGGGGAGGGCGAGACCTCGCCGCTGTCGGCGGAATCCCGCGAGAGCTGGCGGGCCCGCAACCTGCGCCGGGCGATCCGGCTGGGCGACTCCAGCAGCATCGCCCTGCGTCTGCTGCTCAGTGCCCGCCAGCGGCTGGAACGGGTGCGCGCCGAGCACCCGGAGGCCGGGGGGCTGGTGATCGCCCGCGACATCGCCCACGCCCGCAGGGTCTCGGATCTGCTCAGCGAGCAGGGGGATCGGGTTCAGCTGGTGCACTCCCAGGATCCGGAGGCCGCCTCCCGGCTGAGCAGCTTCCAGGCCGGGGACGGCGACTGGCTGGTGAGCATCGACATGTGTGCCGAGGGTTTCGACGCCCCCCGCCTGCGGGTCGTGGCCTACCTCACCACCGTGGTCACCCGCAGCCGCTTCGTGCAGGCCATCACCCGGGCCGTGCGGATGGATGGCGGGCGGGCGTCGATCGAGACGGTTCCCCGCCACCCCTCCTATGTGTTCGCGCCGGCCGATCCCCTGCTGATCAGCTACGCCCGCAGCTGGTCCCTCAGCGAGCCCTACCTGCTGCGCCCCCGCCAGGCGACGGCCGCCACAGACCCCCAGGGCCCAGGCGCCAACGCCACCCTGCCCCTCGAGGCCATCGACGAGCAGGCCGGTGCGGTGATCCGGCTGCGGGGGCCCGAGCTGCCGGGATTCCTGCGCCGGCCCGCCTGAGATCGCCACGAAATCAGCACCATGACTTGCCAAACCGGGCGGAATGGTTCATGCAATGTGCGACGTTGTGTCAACCACTACGTCAGCCGGGGCCAGTCGCCGGCAGCGTGGTGCCATCAACGGGAAGCGGATCGGCATCATGGAAGCCCCACTGAATCGCCGGCTGACCGTTGCCGTGAGCTGGGCCCTGGCCCGGCGGGCCACCCTTGACGGCCTGGAGCACTACGAGGAGAGCTACGCGCTCACCGAGGAATTCCGGGAATGGCTGCTCGGACTCGATGAGCACCCGCAGCTGCTGGAGATGGGCATGCTGATGGTGCCGAGCGACCTGGCCAAGCGGATGAAACCGGAAACCGACGGCCTCCTGGAAATCTGAAGCAAACATAAAGCCTTTCGCTCCCCAGCTCCACCCCGCCCCGGGCCGGGCGGAGCGCCTGTGACGCGGGCCGGCCCAGGGGAGTGCGGTTCCAGACCCTTCCGGATCCCTGGCGCGGTCCACGAACCGAGCGCCGAAGCCCTCTCTCGCCATCTCCACCACCGATCCCCTAGGCTTAACTCATAGTCAATCCGCTTAAGCCGTGTCCGCAGAGCGCAGCGCCCCTGGCCGCCCCGCCATCGAGAACCTGGTGATCGTGGGCTCGGGGCCCGCCGGCTACACCGCCGCCATCTATGCCGCCCGGGCCAACCTCAACCCCCTGCTGATCACTGGATTCCAGGACGGCGGCATCCCGGGGGGACAGCTGATGACCACGACCCACGTGGAGAACTATCCCGGCTTCCCCGACGGCATCCTGGGTCCGGACCTGATGGACCGCATGAAGGCCCAGGCGGAACGCTGGGGGACCCATCTGGTGATGGCGGACGCCACCGCCATCGACCTCTCCCAGCGCCCCTTCCGCATCACGGCGGAGGGGTCCACCATCGAGGCCCACAGCGTGATCCTGGCCACCGGAGCCAGCGCCAACCGGCTGGGACTGCCCAGCGAGGCCCAGTTCTGGAGTCGCGGCATCAGCGCCTGCGCCATCTGCGACGGCGCCACCCCCCAGTTCCGCAACGAGGCCGTGGCGGTGGTGGGCGGCGGTGACTCCGCCTGCGAAGAGGCGGTGTATCTCACCAAATACGGCAGCCAGGTGCACCTGATCGTTCGATCCGACAAGCTGCGCGCCAGCAAGGCCATGGCCGATCGGGTGCTGGCCAACCCCGCGATCACCGTGCACTGGAACCGCCTGGTGCTCGACTGCAGCGGTGGCGACTGGCTCGAGGCCATCACGCTGAGCGACTCCCGGAGCGGTGCGACCGAGGAGCTGCCGGTCAAAGGCCTCTTCTATGCCATCGGACACACCCCGAACACCCGTCTGGTGAAGGGACAGCTGGAGGTCGACAGCCGGGGGTACCTGATCACCCGCCCGGGCCGACCGGAGACCAGCCTCGACGGGGTGTTCGCCGCCGGTGACGTGGCGGATGCCGAATGGCGGCAGGGCATCACCGCCGCGGGCAGCGGCTGCCAGGCCGCCCTGGCCGCTGAGCGCTGGCTGACCCACCACGATCTGGCCGTGACCGTCAGCCACAGCCCGGTGGATCCCCAGGAGGTGGGCGAACCGAAGCACACCGCCACGAGCGATGAGCACAACTTCGACCCCGACGCCCTGTGGCAGAAGGGCGGTTACGCCCTGCGGAAGCTGTACCACGACAGCGCCAAGCCCCTGCTGGTGGTGTACACCTCACCCACCTGCGGCCCTTGCCACGTGCTCAAGCCCCAGCTCAAGCGGGTGCTCGAGGAGCTCGGCGGTGCCGCCCAGGGCGTGGAGATCGACATCGAGGCCGATCAGGAGATCGCCGTGCAGGCCGGGGTGACCGGCACCCCCACCGTGCAGCTGTTCTTCCGCAAGGAACTCGTCCAGCAGTTCCGGGGGGTCAAGCAGCGGAGCGAGTTCAGGGCCGCGATCGAATCCCTGCTGGGGGTCCCGGCCTGAGGGGGGCTGGCCTCGCGCTCGCGGCGGCAACCCCGGGCTCGGGCTCAGCGGCGACGCGGCCCGCCCGGCCGGTTGCCGCCCGGCCGGGGGCCGGTGGCTCCGGCATTGCGCTCCCGGTAGGTGATCCGGCCACGGGTGAGGTCGTAGGGGCTGATCTCCACCAGCACCTTGTCGCCGGCCAGCAGCTTGATGCGGAACTTGGTGAGCTTGCCTGCGGCCCGGCAGAGGCACTGGTGACCGGCCGGCTGCTCCAGGGTCACCAGGTAGAACCCGTTTCCCTGCTCCTTTTCAATCACACCGGAGGTCTCAATCATGCGGCGCAGTGCCCAAACCAGTAACAGCTGCGACCAGCTTAGGTGGCGCACCTCTCAACCCATTTCAGCGGCACCTAGGGTCGGCCCTCCCATCCCACCGGTCCGCCGCCCATGATCCTGCCCCCCCTGCCGATGGATCTGGGCCTGCTGCTGATCTCAATCGGCGTGGTCAACCTCTGGAATGCCCGCCAGTCCTGACGCTGCCCAGACCTGACCACCCTCCTGTTCCACAAGCCCTACGGGGTGCTGAGCCAGTTCACCCCGGAGCCCGGGAGCCGCTGGCAGTGCCTGGCTCCCTTCATCGACGTGCCCGGCGTCTATGCCGCCGGACGCCTCGATGCCGACAGCGAGGGGCTGCTCGTGCTCACCGACCATGGCCCCCTCCAACAGCGGCTCACCGATCCAGCCTTCGGCCACTGGCGCCGCTACTGGGTCCAGGTCGAGGGCGAGAGTGACCAGCAGCCCGAAGCCCTGGAGCGACTCCGCCGGGGCGTGATCATCCAGGGCCAGCCCACCAGGCCAGCCCGGATCAGTCCGATGGAGGCCCCCGACCTGCCGGACCGCATCCCACCGGTGCGGCACCGTCGCTCCATCCCCACCAGCTGGCTTCAGGTGGAGCTGCAGGAGGGCAGGAACCGCCAGGTGCGGCGCATGACCGCGGCCGTGGGCCTGCCCACCCTGCGCCTGCTGCGGGTGGCCATCGACCTGATGGATGGGGAGCCTCCCCTGACCCTGGCCGGGCTTGAGCCGGGCCAGTGGCGTCCGGCGAGCGAGCCTGAGGAGCGGCGGCTCGCAGGGCTGTTGCGCCGCACCAAGCGGGCGGGCCGGGTGCCTGGAGCCCTTTCGCCGGGCCGGGGTGGACGGGCCGGGGGAGGGAAATCGGGCCAGGCCGGCGGCGGCGGATAGGGGGGACGGGCCGGCTTCCGCAAACCTGCGCGGAAGCGGAGGTGCCTTTCGGCATCGGCGTTGGCCGTCCATGGGCCCCGAGCAGGGAAGGACAACACCATCTGGGCAGACGAGACGATGCTCCTTAGATTGGTTTTCAGTGCGTCAAGGCCTGCTTGTGAAGCGTCCCCCCTTGAGATCTCTGCTGGGTGGTGACGGAAGCAGGCCGTTGCGACAGCAGCTCTCGCTGACGTTGGCACTGGTGTTCAGCGGCTCGATCCTGGTGGCGATTCTGCTGCTGGATCAGCTGTTCGGGTGGCAGGCCAAGGACCTGATCAACCAGCGGTCGGGTTTTTTCATGGACACCATGCTGGCGGTGCGGGAGTACACCTCCAAGGAGGTGAATCCAGTGGTGGCACCCCTGAATCAGGGGCCGGGCGCCTTCCGTCCCGAGGCCGTACCCAGCTATTCGGCCACAACGGTTTTCGAATATCTCCGGGGCGCCAAACCCGATTACAAGCAATATTCCTACCGGGAAGCCACCCTCAATCCCACCAACCTCAAGGACAAGGCCGATACGTTCGAAGCGGGAGTGGTCGAATCCTTCCGTTCCTCACCCACCCAGAAGGTGATCACAGGGGAACGCTCCACCCCCCTCGGAAGCTTCCATTACGTGGCACGGCCCATCCGGGTGTCCGGCGAAAGTTGCCTGGCCTGCCACTCCACCCCGGATCGGGCCCCCCGCAGCCAGTTGCTGGCCTATGGCGACACCAACGGCTTCGGCTGGAAGCTCGATGAAATCGTCGGCGCCCAGATCGTTTCCGTCCCCCAGGACACGGTCTTTCAGGCCAAGCGGCAGTCGCTGATGGCCACGGTGCTCCTGCTGGCCCTGGTGTTCGTGGTCGTCGCCCTCGTGACCAATTCCGTGCTCAACCGCCTGATCCTCCGGCCGATGCGCCTGATCAGCCAGAAGGCGGAGGAGGCCAGCGTGACACCCACCAGCGTGAGCTTCACCGAGAAGAGCCGCATGGATGAGATCGGCCATCTGGCCAAGAGCTTCGAGCGCATGAAACAGAGCCTGGCCATCTCCATGCAGATGCTCAAGGACCGCCAGAAGCCCTGATGCCCATGGCCTTGCCGGGGGAAACCCGTGAACACCACAGGACGCGCAACCCATCTCTCGCCCGGATGGGCACGGCCGGACTGGCGGTGCTCAGCCTGCTGCTCGGCTCCTGCAGCGGCGGTGATTCGGTGTCCCGCCAGCCCCTCTGCGGACCCAGCGGCACGCTGCGGGTGGGCCTGATCGATCCGCGGGAAGGCCTGTCGGCTTCCACCCAGCTGCCGTTCGCCGACCAGGAGATCGAGGGCCTCCGCACCCTGTTGATGGAGGCCAGCCAGTGTGAGGTGCAACTCGAACCCCTGAGCAGCACCGATCGGGCCCGGGACAAGCTGGAGGCTCACCAGTGGGATGCCGCCTTTCTGCCTCCCGGCCTGACGGCTTTCGCCCTGCGCCAAGCCGCCGGCTACAGCCCGCTGCGCGTGCTCGGCGGACGCCACACCTCCCGATCGTCGATCCTGGTGCTGGCCTCGAGCCGGTTCCAAAGCCTGGCTGATCTGAACGGGGCCAGGGTCGGGCTGCTGCCGCGCGGCTCACTGACGGGCTTCTATCTGCCCCTTTACAACATGCATGGGCTCAGCCTCGGCCAGGTCACCTTTGCGCTCGACTTTCCGGCTCTGCAGACCATGCTGAACGAGGGCCAGGTGGATGCGATCGCCTGGGACGACTCCCTGCCGCCCCCATCCGTTCCCGTTCGAAGCCTCGCGAGCGACACCCATAAGATTCCACTGGGAGCGCTCGTGCTGAGTGGGTCTCTGGCCGATGCCGACTACCTGCCCTTCCTGAAGAACCTGGATGCGAGCTCAGCCCAGATGCCAGCGACGATCGGCTATGCCGCCACGATGATGCCCAATCAGCGGGAGCTTCAACCCCTCAAAGCCATTGTGGAGAGTGTGGAGAGCTGGGACATGCCCCTCGATGGGCAACCCCATCGTGTGTTCGGGAAGAAGGTAGGGGAATGACCATGGCCAACAGCCAGGAACGTCGCCTCAAGGTGATTGTTTTCAGTGATGTGGTGGATTCATCTGCGCAGATTTTTGCCGATGAACTGATTGCCATTCAGCGCATCAAGGAGGATCTCGCCATGATCGGCGAAATCCTCAAACGCCACGGCGGGAGCCTCGTTAAAAGCCTTGGCGATGGAATCCTGGCCACGTTCGACGCACCCACCCAGGCCCTGGAATTCGTGGAGGATGTGGTGATCTGCATCACCCGACGTGGCCATCATTCACTGCAGCATCGCTTCGGTCTCCACACCGGCGAGATCTATGTGAATGGTGACGACATCATTGGCCAGGGAGTTCATCTGGCTTCGCGTCTGCAGACGACCGCTCCAGTCAATGGGGTGGCATTCGTGCAATCCACCTTCGATCTGATTGACCCACGCTTCCAGCGCCTTGCCGAACTGGTCGGCCCCGTGCAGTTGAAGGGACTGCCGCTTCCGGTCATCACGTACGCGATCGGAGCCCCGAATCTGATCGGCCGCCAAGGAGGCCAGCTCCAGTCTGAGATCGACGTGGAGAGCCTCCTCTCCGAGACGCCTTACCGCCTCGAGCGCCCGCTCGGATTCTCCCCCCACACCACCACGTTCCTGGTGCGGGAAGCGAGCCGCGATCGCCGGGCCGTGCTGAAGGTGATCCCCTGCGATGCCACCAACCTCGATGCCCTCCAGATCGAGGCCGCCTGCCTCGATCGGCTCCGTCATCCCCACCTGCCGCGGTTCGTCGACGGCTTCGCGCATCGGGGTTCATTTCTCTTCCTGCAGGAATACATCGCGGGGGCGTCCCTGCAGGGCTCGCTCGATTTCCTGCGGCGCAAACAACGGCTCGCCGAGATGCTCCGCCATGTGCTGGAGGTGCTGGAGGTCATCCACGGCGCCGGCATCGTCCATGGCGACCTGCACCCCTCCAACCTGATCCCTGGTGAGGACGGCCGGTCCCTGTTCGTGGTCGACTTCGACCTGCTCAAGGCCCAGACCAGCGGGGCCCCGGTCGAGGGAGAGCCCCGAACCGGCCGTGCCTTCTTCAGCCCGCCGGAACGGGCGCGGTTCGGCAGCATCGCCCCAGCCGGCGATCTCTACGCCCTCGGGGTTCTGGGCCTCTCCCTCTACACCGGACAGCCACCTGAAGAGCTCTACGACCAGGATCAGGGCCGCTGGCGCCTGGATGACCTGGACCAGGAGGTGGTGGCCTGGCTGTCTCCGATGCTCGAGGAATCCCTGGCCCACCGGGTGGCCAGCGCCAGGGATGCCCTGCAGCTGCTGGATCGACCGCTGCCCCCGTCACCGTCCTCCGCCGAGCAGCCGGAACTCCTCCGTCGCGTTCCCCTGCCACCCCTTCCCAACCTCCGCGGCGCCATCCGCAAGGCTGTGCTTGAGCGCCAGCTCGCAGCCACCTACGGCCCGGTGGTGGAGTTGCTGCTGCAAACCTGCCCCACCAGCATTCCCAACAGCGAGGTGGAGGGGCTGCGGCAGCGGCTGGTGGCGGCAGGCCTGGGTCGCGCCGACGTGGACCGGGCCCTGGAGGAATCGGTGGAACCCCCTTCCAGCGAAGCAGCAGAGGCCAACCCTGCCACCGCCGTCTCCGCCACCGCCGTCTCCGCCCCAGCCGCCGCCCCGCCGGATCCAGACCGCCGGGAGGCTCCGGCCATGGCGGCAGTCTCGACGCCATCCGCTGATCGTGTCGAAGCCTGGCGGGCCGAGATGCTGAACCAGCTCAGTCTGATGGTGGGTCCGATCGCCGAGGCGCTCTGCACGGACAGCCTCTTTGACGCCCTGATGGGCGATCCAGCCGCCGCCCGCCGGATGCTGCTGGCCTCCGCCGTGCCGGACGCGTTGGTGGCAGACATTCTCGCCCTGGCCGAACGCACCCGTCCCAGCGCCACGCCAGATCCCGTGACGACGGCGAAAGCCCCGGCCGTGCAGCCTCCGGCTGCGCCGAAGCCTCCCGCAGCACCCACGGACCACCAGCTCAGGGAACCGGTGGTGGATCTGATCGGCCCGATCGGCAACACCCTGCTCGACGCGCTGGCCGATCTGCCCCTGGAGGAGCGGCCCGAGGCCCTGATCCGGGCCCTCGAGGGCTACGGAGTCGAGCCGTCGACGCTGGCAGAACTCCGCCGTCGCTGGGGTGCCATCGGCCTGCCCTGAAGGCTCATCGCTGCAAAGCTCATCGCTGCAAGGCCCAGCTCTGAAATGGGCGCCGTGCAACGGTGCCCGGACAACCCTGCTCAGCGGGAACAGCCGAGCGGCAGGAACCCGGTCGCCCTACAGAGCCAATGGGCTTGAGGAGGGCGGTGCGTCTTCTGCCGTCATGGGATGGCGAAGCGCCTGCTGCAACAGAACGGTTGGGGAGATGCCGCTGGCAAGCTCGCTGCGCGCCTGACGCTCAGCCTCCTCAACCAGGGCTTCCGGCAGCTTGAGAACCTCGAGCAGGCGGCGGTAGGCATGCCGCTCCTCCGCCGTGACGGCGGTCTCATCGCCGGCGTGTTGGTGGGCACGCAGCATCACGTAGACCAGCTTCGCGGCAAGCTGGCGTTCCGCCTGGGAAGGCAGCGCCTCCACCAGGCTCTCCAGGCGGGGGGTCAGCAGGCTGAACTCGGCCAGCGCCTGGACGGCACCTTCTCCCTGCAGCTGGTCGGCCTCATCCGGGAAGAGGCCAGCGACGACCTTGGCGAGCAAGTCCCGTTCCTGGGCCGCCAGATCGCCATCCGACCAGGCAGCCCAGCAGACGATGCGGAACAGAGCCTGCTGGGAGGACGACCCCTCCTCGGGGTTCTGCTCCCAGAGACTGGACAGATCAGGTTGACGGTTGTCCATCCAACCCCCTGCAGCTGGCCTCATTCTGCAGCTTGATCGACATCAGGCGCTGGCCCGCTAGCCCATGGCCGCTGGAGCGAACCACAGCCCTCGGGCCAACATCGGTCGCGGGGAGGCTTGAACGGGTCACCAATCAGCGGCTTTCAAGCGGCCCTTGCAGAAAGCTGGAGAGGCATACCGCCCATAAACCTTCAGGTCATCTTCGGAGGCATGGATGTCCAGGTCATAAGGGATAGATTTTCAGGTCATAACCCTCCGCATCGCGCCAAAAAAGCGAGCAGCTGCCATCGGTTCCACAGCGGCCAAGCTCAGGGAATGCAACACAAGCCGCACGGAAGGCCTCCTCAAACCCGTTGCAAGACCTGATTGAATCTGCCACCGCAATCCACCCATTGGCAACGATCTTCTTTCTCTCCACGGCGTCAGCGCTGCCAGGGGGTGAGACCACCCTCCTCCGCTCTACATGTCAGCTCTTGTTGATGATGTCGTGGCGGGATGGGGGACGGGTTGGGTCCTCGTTGCCGGAGAGGTCATTGCCTACCCCACGGTCCCTGTCGTCTGCAGAGCTGCCATAGGGATAGCCCTTGTCCTGGGCGCAGTAGCGTCTGTTGCCGCTGCGGCTGTTCACCACCACCAGCCTGCCATTCTCCGAATTGGGGAACTTGTTGTTGATGATCCGGTTGTAGCTGGGCGACTGGTGACGGATCGTGCCTCCCTCTCCACAGTTGCGATACAGGTGGATCCCACCCCTCCGGACAGCGTGAAACACGTTGTCCTGGATGATGTTGTAAGCAGAGCCGTCCACGGCGATCTGTTCGCGCTGGCTCTGTACACGGAACGTGTTGCCCACAATCCTGTTGTGGGCAGACTCTGCATCCAGGTAGATGACAAAGCTGTTGGATTGACCCGCAAGGATGGACCGCGTGACGGAGGCGGAGGTGGTACCGGGCCCCAGGTACACGCCCGGCAGACCCACCAGATTGAACCTGACCCTGTCCACCCGCAGGTTCTTCGGAGCCTGGGCCTGGGCACGCCTGGTGTGCCCCTGGGAGTAGCTGGAGCGGCGGAGATCCTCGGACTCGCCCACCCGTCCCAGGCCGATGGTGCGGACGGAGCCGGTGATGACACAGTTGCGGATCTTCACGTCGTCGGCAAAGACCTGGATCTCCGTGATCCTGCCTTGGGCGAAGTCCTTCCCGCCGCAGTCGATGACCATGCCGGCCTTCCTGATCCTGACGACCTGCTTCTCGAGGTGGGGGGAGCTGGCACGCTGCTGACACCCGAGCACCACGGCCAGCAGCACCGCCAAGCAGAGCAGGATGGGCATGGCTCTGTCGTGATCGCGAGGCCGGGTTGCGCTGTGGATTGGGCGCCGCCTCCAGGCAGCCTGGCCGTCGGCGGATCCCCCGCGAGTTGCAACCAGCCCTGCCATGGGTCCTGGCCCTGAGCCCGCCTGCTGCCATCGGCACGCCGGCCCAGCGTGATCCGGGCCACGGGTCAGCCTCACGGGTCAGCCTCACTGCTCAGCCGTGATTCCCACTCTGTTCAGGGCCTTCCTGATCACCTCTCCTCTGGCGACTGCGGGGAACCCCACAGTGCCAGAGGCGGCGGCTGAGCGTTGAATGACCTGGTGAGAAAACACACCTCAGCCCCACTTGGAGTTCGTTGTGTCTGTCGCCCTGCCGCGATTCGCGGCCGTGCCGTTTGAGCTGCGGCCGACGCCGCCCGCCTTGCAGGAGGCCCTGGAGCGCGAAGTCGCGTCGCTGGCGTTCGAGCCGGTGCTGGACGCCAGCGAGCCCGACGAGGCGTACGGCGCCTCCGTCGTGCGTGGGATCTCCTCGGTGCATCAGGCCCGTCCCCAGCTCGAGCATGGGCCGATCAGCGCGGAGCTGATGGAATTGGCCTACGCCACGCTCACGCCACTGGTCGAGGCCTGGGCCGGTTGTGCGCTCGAGCGCAGCTGGGGCCATGGCATCCGCAGCTATGGGCCTGGTTCGGTGCTGCACGTGCACCGTGATCGCGTCGACACGCATGTGATCAGCTGCATCGTTCATGTGGCCGATCGCTCCGACCAGCCCTGGCCGCTCGACTTCATCGACCACGACGGCCACCGCCATGCCCTGACCTTTGAGCCGGGGACGATGCTCTTCTACGAGAGCCTGTGCCCTCACTCCCGCAGTCAGCCCTTCATCGGGGAGTACTACCGCAACATGTACCTCCACTGGCGGCCGCGCCAGTGGAATCCAGCTCCGTATCGAGGCATGCGCTGCAAGTACGCCAGCCTGGAGGAGGCCGAGGCCGATATGCGCCGGTTGGCCCTGATTGGCACCATCCCCGCCATGTGGCAGGAGTGGCTGCTGCACAACCGCGAACGGGGCTGCCAGCGCGAGGGGATGATGGTGCGGGCTGAGCAGCAGGGTGGTTTCACACGCGCCGCCATCGAAGCGGTGCTCGATCTTGTGCAGGTGCCGGCCCAGGCCAGCTGCCCCGGCTGGCTGCAGTGGTTCGAGGCGCCGCTCACCCGTCCGGAGCATCGTCCCCGCGCCTGGCGGCTGGATACACCGCTGGCCCAGGTGTACGAAGTGCCAGACCTGCTCAGCCCCAACGACTGTGAGGCCCTGATGGCAGCGATCGATGGGCAGCTGATGCCCTCCACGGTGACCCGCGGCGACAGCCACTACCGAACCAGCCGCACCTGCCACCTGCGCGGCAGCGACCTGGCCGTGCGGGTCGATCAGCTGCTGGCGGATCTGCTGGGGGTGGACGCGAGCTTTTCAGAGCCCCTGCAGGGCCAGCGCTATGACCCCGGTCAGTACTTCAAGGAGCACACCGACTGGTTCGCCCCCGGCACCGAGGAGTTCGCCACCCACTCCAACCCCGGCGGCCAGCGCACCTGGACAGTGATGATCTACCTCAACACCGTGGCCCGCGGCGGGCAGACCTGCTTCAAGCGACTGGGGCGTTGCTTCACGCCGGTGCAGGGCCTGGCCCTGGCCTGGAACAACCTGATGGCCGACGGCACCCCGAATCCCTTCACCCTGCACGAGGCGATGCCTGTGCTTGAGGGAAGCAAGTGGGTGATCACCAAGTGGTTTCGGGCAGAGCAGGGTCGCAACGGTTGAGCCACGACTCCAGGCTCAGCCGTTCTGAAGCCACCCATGGTTGCCAAGCTTGGACGCCCCCTCCTGCGTTGGCGAGGGCCGGCCCGGGTATCCACCGGGGGCAAGGGATCGCTCCATCAGGCCCTGGTCATGTTGCACCGCTTGGCACCCACTGCCACGGGGTAACAGGGCGGCGAACGACTGGATCACCGGCTCCAACCCCAAGGATCCCTGCGATCACTGTCCCAGACTGGTTTTCAGTTCCCGCGCCGTCTGCAGCTGCCCGTAGTAGTAGTTGGCCCGGGCGCGGCGATCGGCATCCTCGAGGCCATCGAGGGCGTCGAAGCCGAGGCTCTGCCAGAGCTCGTGGCCACAGGCGCGGTTGAGTTCGTCCGTGGCCTCACTCTCGAGGACGGCCAGGCGTCGCTGCAGGTTCTTGATCTGGGCAACCGACATCAGCACCGGGCATCAGGCGGCCATAGTACAGACGAACCAGGGAGCAGGCCCCAGGCTCAGAAGGGGAGTTTCTTCTTGGCATCCTTGTCGAGATCCGCTTCCATCTCCCGCAGCCGCCGCAGGATGGTGTCGTAGTACTCCTTGAGATAGTCCTCCAGGCTGGTGGTTTCGCCTGGATCCAGACCGAAGGCCCCATAGCTTTCCTCCATCGGTGCGTCCAGGCGCACGCCACCGCCGGTGACCGCGTCGAAGGCGAGCCGCTCCGCCACATTCAGGCTGGCCTCGAAGAAACCGGTCACGCTGCGCATCAGTTGCAGCAGGGCCGGAGGAACCCGGAAGACGCGGGCATCCTTGCCCGTGTAGCGCTCGCAGAGCTGGGTGATCTCACCGGTGGTCCAGGCCCGGGGCCCCACCACCGGGAAGGCGCGGCGCACCGTCTGGGGCCGCTCCAGCGCCGCGACGGCAAACCGCGCCATGTCCTGGGTGTTCATGTAGGCGATCGGGGTGGGGGAACCGCTCACCCACACGGTCTGCCCCTCCAGCACGGGAATGGCGAACTGGCTGATCAGTCCCTGCATGAAGGCCACGCCCCGCAGGATCGTGTAGTCGAAGTCGGAGGCCTCGAGCCATTCCTCCGTACAGGCCTTGATGTCCATGAGGGGGACATCCCTGTGCCGGGCCGCATCCAGCAGGGAGACGAAGATGAACCGCCGCACGCCGGCCCGTTGACAGGCGGCGAAGAGGTTCTGCTTGCCCGTCCAGTCGATGTCGTAGGCACTGCCCGGATCGGTGGCGCGGGCCGTGGCCGCATCGATCACGGCTTCCTGGCCCTCGAGGGCGTAGTCGAGGCTGTCGGGCTCGAGCAGGTCACCCCGGGTGAGTTCACAGCCCCATTCCTGGAGGAAGGCCGCCTTGCGCGGCGAGCGGACCATGCAGCGGACGTGGTGACCGGCATCGAGGGCCCGGCGGGCGATCTGGCGGCCCAGGGTCCCCGTTCCGCCGACGACCAGTACCTGCATGCCCTTCGCTCGATCGGAAATGAGCCTAGGGGTGCGACTGTCGCCGGCGAGACCGTCACGACAGGCGGCGCGCCGGGGGTGCCGACCGGAAGGTCCCGGAGGCTCAGTCCTTGTCGGCGAAGCGGAGCAGCAGGGCACCGCCGGCCAGGCCGACGGGGATCAGCACCCAGAACAGGGCGGCGATGCCGAAGATCTCAGAGGCCATGAACGGTTGCCGTGACGCGCACCGTTTTAGCGCGCCGCCGGGTCCGCGGCCGTGCCCCTGGCCGCCAGCTCCAGGATGCGCGGCCAGGGTGCGTCACTGCGAAAGGTGCCGGCCATCACGCCGCCCAGCCCGGCGGTCCAGCCGTCCAGGCGCAGGGCGGCCACCAGGGCTTCCAGCCGCGGGGGGCCTCCCCCGAGATGGCGGCCCAGGTCGCCCGCGGTCCAGCAGCGGGCAGGCACCCCCGCATCACGGTGGAGGGCATGCCAGAGCCGGGTGCCAGCTTGCCCCAGGCTGGGCACGGAACCGGCCTCCACTGCCGCAGACTCCACTGCCGCCATGGAGGCCAGCCGGCTCGGATCCTGCAGGGGGCCGAGCCAGAGGGGGCCGGAGACAGCCAGGGCGGGGCAGGGCGCCCCCGGGCGGGGCTTTTCCTGGGGTGGTCCCTGGGGCTCTCCACAGCGGCAGGGGGGCCAGCGCCGCAGCTGCAGCAGGCTCTGGGTCCACTGCTCGCCGCAGCCGTGGCAATGGGCCAGCAGCCCCAGCTGCGCCTCCTCACGGGCCGCGGGTTTGCGCCGCAGCTGGATGGCCGTGCGGAAGGTGCGGCCCTCACTGAAGCTGAACAGGGGCCGGATGCCGCGCCCCAGGGCCCAGGCAGCGCGGGCCACCACCCCGATCTGCAGCCGCAGGGCGAGCTCCCAGCTGGCGGGATGGGCCCGGGCGGCGGCACCCAGGGAGCGGATGGCGGCAGGGCGGTCATGGCCTGTGGGGGAGCGGCCATCGGTGCTGGCCAGATAGAGCACCCCGTCGAAGGCGAGCACCTCCAGGGCCAGGGGCACCAGGGCCGTCGGACAGCCGAACGCATCGAGGTCCACCAGCTCGAAGCGCTCCTGCCGCAGCAGGCAGTCGGCCAGCAGCCGATGGGCCTGGCAGGCGCTGCGGCGCTGGGCCACCCCGGCCGGCAACGCGGCCAGATTCTCCTGCAGGAGGGGCAGTCGCTCCGGGTCGGCATCGTTGGCCCACACCGCCGTGGCCCCCGCTTCGAGGCCGTAGCGCAGGGCCCGCACGCCGCAGCCGGCCATCAGGTCGAGCACCCGCCGCTCGCCGCCGCTGGCCAGGGTGCGGAGCAGCAGCACCCCGAGGTCACGGCCGGGACGGGAGGCCGGGCGAAAGAAGCCCCCACCGGGGTCAAAGCGGGCCAGGCCCTCCTCCAGCATCCCGTGCGCGGGCGGGCGGGTCACCGGGGCTTCAGGCACCGGCCAGCAGGGCCTGCTCGTCCACGGCGTCGAGCTGCTCGGGGGCCAGGAACTGCTCGGCATAGCGGCGGTAGACGCCGGAGCGAATGAACAGCGCAAACAGATCGGGGTCGATGTGCTGGTCCTGGCGCATGAAGGCCATGATCCGCAGGGCCTGGGAGAGCGTCTTGGGCGGCTTGTAGGGGCGGTCGGCGGCGGTGAGGGCCTCGAAGATGTCGGCGATCGCCATCATCCGGGCGATGTCACTCATCTGATCGCGGCGCAGGCTGCGGGGATAGCCCGTGCCGATCAGCGTCTCGTGGTGCCCGCCCGCCAGCTCCGGCACATCCTTCATGTGGTGCGGAAAAGGCAGCGCCGAGAGCATCCGGATCGTGTGGACGATGTGCTCGTTGATCTTGTAGCGCTCCTCCGGCGTGAGGGTTCCCTTCTGGATCGTGAGGTTGTGGAGCTCCCCGCGGTCGTAGAGCCACTCGGGAGGCTGCAGGGTGATGCCCCAGGGATTGTCCGGATCAAAGCGATCCGCCTCGGGCCGTGGGATGCGGTGCTCCGGACGGTCTGCCAGCAGCGGCTCCAGCACCGGCAGGGTTGGGGAGGGCTCCTGCTCCATGCGGCGCCGTTCCTCCTGGGACACCCCGAGCCGGTCATCGAGGGTGCGCAGCCAGGTGTATCGGGCGATGGCCTGCAACCGCTCGATGGCCTCCTCGGCAAGGAACTCCCCCCCCTGGTTGCAGGAGGCCACGAAGGCGAAATCAGCGTCGAGTCGGGCCAGCTCGGCATCCCGTTCGGCGGCCAGTTCAGCCTCCCGCTCGGTCGCCTCCAGGTCGGTCGCCAGCCAGAGCTGCCGCTGCTCGTGGTAGCGGATCCAGGCGTCGCGTTTGAGCACCTCGAAGCGCATCCGCACCTCGTGGATCCGGTCGTACAGGGTCTCCAGCTTGGTGGCCTTGTCGACCACATACTCAGGGGTGACCACCTTGCCGCAGTCATGCAGCCAGGCGGCGACATGCACCGCTTCCCAGCGCTCCTCGGAGAGGCTGAAGCGCGCGAAGGGGCCCTCGTGGGCCTCACAGGCGGCTTCGGCCAGCATCCGGGTCAGCTCGGGCACCCGTTTGCAGTGCCCGCCGGTGTAGGGACTCTTCGCATCGATCGAGCCGGCGATCAGTTCGATGAAGGCCTCGAACAGCCGTTTCTGGGCCCCGATCAGGCGCCGGGTTTCCAGGGTCACGGCGGCGTTGCTGGAGAACGCCTCCACGAAGGCCACCCGGGCGGGATCGGGCGGCTGCTCGAACCAGAGCAGCAGCAGACCGAGTGGTTCCTCTGCCCGGCTGAGCAGGGGCACGGCGACGTAGGGCACCGCAGCCTGGCCCAGCCATGCCACCAGGAGCTTCTCCAGCTCGGTTCCCTCCGCCATGGCCCGGCCCACGACGGCCCGGCCTGGGGAGGCCTGCAGGGTGTCCGGAGCGGACGGCAGAATCCCGCTCAAGGCCAGGTGCTCCTCCTCCACCTGAGCCTCTCCCAGCGTCAGGGCCTGGCCGGCGGCATTGCGGGCGAGGGCGAGCTTCAGGAGCGGGGCCGGCTGGGCTCCGCCCGTCCGGCCCTCGCTCTGCTCCATCAGGAAGAGGGCGCTGCCCTGGGCGGCGCTGTTGGCGATCGACTCCTTCAGGATCGTGTCCATCAGCCGGTCGAGGTTGGGCTCCGCCGCGATGGCCGCGCTCACCGCCAGGAACCGCCGGATCGTGCCCTTCATGGCGTCCATCGCGCCGGCGAGCTCATCCACCTCGCGCACCAGCGGCCAGACCGTCCGTGGCCCCGAGAAATCGAAGCGCCGCACCGCATCGGCTTCGTTCGCCAGGGTCCTCAACGACCGGCTCACCAGGCGGGCGATCAGCAGCACCAGGGGGATGGCCAGCCCCAGCACCAGCAGGCTGGAGAAGAACGACTGGCGCCGCAGTTCGCGCGCGTCGGCCAACAGCTGATCCCGGGGAATGGCGATCAACAGGAAGGTGCGCAGGCCACTCACCGCCAACTCCGGGCCAAGGGCCACCGCCACCTCCCAGACACGCCCATCGACCGTCACCTGGGCCGGCACCAGCGGCTCGGACCGCGCGGCAACCGCGCTCAGTTCGCCGAAGCGCCTCGACAGGGCCCGCATCACCGGCGTCGGGAATTCATGGATGCGCCGGGGGCGATCCGAGAGGGCCACGGGCCTGGGGGACTGGCCGGCATGGGCCACCACGCCTCCCGTGGCCGTGACCAGGGCCACTTCCACATCGGCATAGGCATCGAGGGCAGCCCGCACCCCGTTGAGCAACGACTGGGTCTGGGACAGGGGCACATCGGCGGCGGCCACGAAACGCCCATCCGCACTGCGCTGGGCCAGGGTGAAGCCCGGCTCTCCGGTGGTGGCGTAGCGGTAGATCCCCGTGACGATGGGGCCCTCGCTGCGAAGGGCGCGACGGAACCAGTCCCGCTCGCGGGGGTCATAGGCCACCGCGAGCGGATCGGGTTCCGATCGGATCGTTCGCAGCCGCGCATCCAGCAGGATCCTGCGTGCCGTGATGCCCGCACGGCCCTCGGGCCGCGAGGTGGTCTGGAGCACATAGGCGGTTTCCGGCGTGGCGTCGAAGACCCGGCGATCGGCATCCGCCCGCAGACGTCGCATCAGGAACCGTTCGCCCGCCGCGGTTCCCACGTAGTACGCCTGCACCGATGGGGTGGCGTCCAGGGCAAGCTTGAGCACGCTGGAAGCTCGGCGCTGCTCCTCGCCGTCGAGGGACAAGCGGCGGGAGCGCGCCAGCACGGGGGAGTTGGCCAGGCGCCCCAGGT
Source organism: Aphanothece microscopica RSMan92 (assembly GCF_046613545.2). Lineage (NCBI taxonomy): Bacteria > Bacillati > Cyanobacteriota > Cyanophyceae > Chroococcales > Aphanothecaceae > Aphanothece > Aphanothece microscopica. The sequence continues at coordinate 32,509 of NZ_JBKKKY020000027.1, forward strand.
AGTCCTCGATCAGATCGAAGCGGAGTTCCTTCTGCAGCTGCAGGATCTCGCGGCTGATCAGCACCTCCATCAAGTCCGCGTTCCCCTTGACGACCAGACGCCGGGCCCGTTCGTAGGCCCCCATCGCCACCGTGAGACCGGTGACCAGCACCACCGGAATGAACAGCATCGAGAGGCCGACGCTGAAGCGGACCCTGCCGGCCCGCCGGATCCAGCTTCCCCGCAGCCGCCGATGGGCCGGCCCCCGTGCCATCGGCGGTTCCAAGAACACCTACGGTCAACGTAACCAGGCTGATCCAGCCCGAGAACGTCCGGTCCTGCCAAGCCCACGATGCTTCTCACATCTCCCCAAGGCAGGGACCCAAGCCGCGATGACGGGGTCGACTGGGGCAAGCACAGCACCTGGATCTGGCAGGGCCTGGCCGTGCACTGGCGCCATCTGCCCGCTGGGGAAGCTGGGGCGAACCCCTGCGGCAGCGTGGTGCTCCTGCATGGGTTCGGCGCGGGGAGTGGCCACTGGCGGCACAATGCCGGGGCCCTCGCCGCCGCGGGCTGGTCCGTCTACGCCGTGGATCTGATCGGTTTCGGCGCCTCCGACCAGCCTGGAGCGCACCGCCGGCGCCGGCTCGACAACAGGCTATGGGCCCGGCAGGTGCAGGGATTCCTCGCGGAGGTCGTGGGCAGTCCGGCGGTGCTGGTGGGGCACTCGCTGGGGGGCCTGGTGGCCCTGACCTGCGCCACGCTCTTCCCGGCCTGGGTGGGCGCCGTGGTGGCGGCCCCCCTGCCGGATCCGGCGCTGTTGCTGGGGCCAAGGCCCTGGCCCCCCCGACGGCGCCCCTGGCGGCGGCGCCTGAAACGCTGGGGGGTGATCGTGCTCTGCCGCCTGCTGCCCCTTGAGCTGCTGGTGCCCCTGCTGGCCCACTCCCCCCTGCTGGCGCTGGGCATCCAGTCGGCCTACGCCACCCCGGTGATCGGCGACCAGGAGCTGCATCGCCTGATCGCCCATCCCGCCCGCCGGCCCGGAGCGGTGCGGTCCCTGCGGGCCATGAGCATCGCCATGGCCCTGCGTCCCCACGCGGCCACGGCCCCCACCCTGCTGCAGCGGCTGCGGCGCCCCCTGCTGCTGATCTGGGGCCTGCGTGACCAGCTGGTGCCGGTGCAGGTGGCCGAACAGATCCACAGGCTCCGCCCCGACCTGCCCCTGGTGGGGCTGGACCACTGCGGCCACTGCCCCCACGACGAGCTCCCCGAGCAGTTCAACGCCACCCTGCTCGCCTGGCTCGCGGCAACGCCGCCGGCCGCCGGCAGGGGCCGACCGGTAATTTGGTCGGATTCGCCAGGCCCGATCCCCAAGCCATGAAGCACACCCTTTCGGTGCTGGTGGAAGACGAATCGGGTGCCCTGAGCCGCATCTCCGGCCTGTTCGCCCGGCGGGGCTTCAACATCGAGAGCCTCGCCGTGGGACCCGCCGAACGGGGCGGCATGTCCCGCCTCACCATGGTGGTGGAGGGTGACGACCGCACCCTCGGCCAGATGACCAAGCAGCTCGACAAGCTGATCAACGTGCTCGGCGTGATCGACCTGTCCCAGATCCCCTCAGTGGAGCGGGAACTGATGCTGCTCAAGGTCTCCGCTCCCGCCGAGACCCGCAGCGCCATCCTCGATCTGGTGCAGGTGTTCCGGGCCAACGTCGTGGATGTGGCCGACGACGCCCTGATCCTCGAGGTGGTGGGGGATCCGGGCAAGCTCGTCGCCCTCGAACAGGTGATGGAGCCCTACGGGATTCTCGAGATCGCCCGCACCGGCAAGGTGGCCCTGGAGCGGGCCTCCGGGGTGAACACGGCGTTCCTCAAGGTGACGGCTTCGAACAAGCGCGTTCCGGCCTGACTGTTGCGCGGGACTGCTCCCCGGGACTGTTTCCCTGGACTGTTGCGAGGCTGCCGAGGGCGCCGGCGACGACGCCCCCCGGTGGCCTCAGTCTCCCTGCACCAGCTTGCCGCCGGAGACCAGCGTGGCCTTGATGATCTTGTCGCCCTGCTGGATCCGATCGATCACCTCCATCCCCTGGCTGACACGCCCGAAGACGGCGTAGCGGCCATCCAGTTCCGGCAGCGCCTGGAGGGCCACATAGAACTGGGCGCTGGCCGAATTCGGATCGTTGGAACGGGCCATGGCCAGGGCACCACGCTGGTGGGGGAGGTCCAGCTGACGGGTCACTCCCGGGGCCGTGATCGGTTCGCCGTAGCGGGGCTTGGCCTCGTCGGTGAGTTTGATCTCCAGCGGAATCAGACGGGCTTCGGCGGTGGAGGGGTCGATGAAGTTCCCCGTGCCGTACTGCGTCGGTGGGACCACCGGGTTGGCACTGAGCGGATCGCCGCCCTGCACCACGAAGGCGGTGGGTTCGCGAACCACCCGGTGGAACACGGTTCCGTTGTAGGCGCCGCGCTTCACCAGATCGACGAAGTTGCCCGCCGTGAGCGGGGCCGCACGGCCATCGAGCTGGAACTGCACCTCGCCCCGGGTCGTCTGCATCGCCACGGTGGCCGGCCCGCTCAGGCACGGTGTGGCGGCGGTGGCACAGCCCAGGGACTGGCGGCTGGGTCCCCCGTTGGCGGTACAGGACACCACCAGCAGCGGGGAGAGAAGCAGCAGGCTGCCCAGCAACAGCCGGGTCGCCAGGGAGCGCAGAGCCGAGCCTCGCTGCCCCGTGGGGACCTCGGCGGGGGTCACAGCCGTGGCGGATGGGAGCCGGGAGGAAGGGAACCGAGAGGAGAGCAACCCGGATGAAAAGAAGGTTTTCGCCATCGCTTCATTCGCCATCGCTTCAGACACCCTCCAGCGGTACACCGAGGAAGCGGGCCAGCTGGGCACCGGCCTGCTCGAGATCGGCCAGGGGCATTGGCTCACCCACCCGGGTCAGGGGCATGTCGCGCCGGCCCTGCACCTTCAGCGCCAGGCGCCGACGTGGGTTGAGTCCATCCCGCACCTCGACCTTCACGGCCTGAATGTCCCGCAGGGGAATCTCCACGTCGATGGTCTGGCGAAAGGCCCGGCGCCGGATCATGGCGGACCCGGCCGAGCGGTCGAAGCGGTTGCTGCCGGCACCCACGTCCAGGCCGATCACGGCCCACAGGTAGCTGGCCAGCAGCAGCGCCGCCAGGCCGTACAGCCCCATGACGAGCCCCTGGGGAACCCAGATCAGCTCGGCCGGGTGACCCACCGGCAGCAGGTCGGTCCCGAGATAGCTCGAGAGGCTGGTGAGCAGGAAACCGACGCCACCGAGGGTCACCACCACGGCCATCACCAGGTTGGAGGGGCGGCGAGAGCCGAGCACGGGCTGCTCGAGCACGTCGGAGGGGGGCATCCAGGGCAAGGGGGTGGTCGGGGCCCATCTTGGCGCCTGGCGAGCCCCGCCCCGCCGCCGCGCCCCCAATGGATCGGAAGAAATACTTAAAAGCCAGTTGCGACAAGGGGTTTCAGCCCGTTGCAAGCCGCCCCGCGATCCCCACGAAGATTGTTACCATCGCCCGGTATTCCGCTTCCTCCATGACGATCGCTGTAGGGCGCCTGCCGCAGCGGGGATGGTTCGACGTCCTCGATGACTGGCTCAAGCGCGACCGCTTCGTATTTGTGGGGTGGTCCGGCCTGCTGCTGTT
>NZ_JBKKKY020000028.1:0-35758 GCF_046613545.2 Aphanothece microscopica RSMan92
GATCTGGCTGGCCCGGGTGGTGGTGGCACCGGTGCCGATGGCGGTGGAGCCGGTGAAGTTGGCCAGGGCGCCGGCACCCAACGCGGTGGTTTGGAAGCCCGTGGCATTGGCCTTGCGCCCGAGGGCCGTGGCGCTTTCACCGTCGGCGATGGAGGCTTCTCCGAGGGCTGTGGCGGCGATACCTGAAGCCCGGGCGTCCAACCCGACGGCGGTTGCGGCGAGGCCGGTGGCATTGGCGCCAGGACCCAGTGCCGTCGCCTGTTGCCCTGAGGCCAGGGCCTCAAATCCGACGGCGGTCGCCCGGGTTCCGGTGGCATTGGCGCTAGGACCTATTGCCGTCGCCTGTCCCCCTGAGGCCAGGGCCTCGGCCCCGACGGCGGTCGCGGAGGTTCCGGTGGCATTGGCGCTGCGACCGAGGGCCGTGGCGCTTTCACCGTCGGCGATGGAGGCTGTTCCGACGGCGGTCGCGGCGGTTCCGCTGGCGTTGGCGTTGCGCCCCAAGGCCGTGGTGCTCTCTCCTGTGGCATTGGCCAGGAAACCGGTGGCGGTAGCGCCTGTTCCAGCCGCCCTGGCCTGGTCACCAAGGGCTGTCGCCGCTGAGCCGGAGGCGTTGCTGCGGTAGCCGATGGCGATGGCTCCCGAGAGGGGTGAGCTACCCGCGTTGGCAACGGCCTCCCGGCCGATGGCAATGGTGTTCTCGCCAATGGCGTTGGCGAAGGCCCCCACTGCTACAGCGTCGGTTCCGGTGGCGCTGGCGTTGCGCCCGAGGGCCGTGGCGCTGCTGCCATCCGCCCGGGAGTTGGCCCCCAGGGCCGTGGCTCCGGTCTGGTTGGCGAGGGAATCGGAGCCGATGGCGGTGGCGAAGTTGCCGGTGGCGTTGGCGAAAGCGCCCAGGGCAGTGGCTTTCAAGCCGGTGGCCCGGGCACTGTCACCCAGTGCGGTGGCGCTGGGGCCGGTGGCGTTGGCGAAGGAGCCCAGTGCGGTGGCGTTTACGCCGCTGGCCCTGGCAAGATCGCCAACCGCAGTGGCGCTGGTGCCGATGGCGCTGGCCAGGGTGCCCAGTGCGGTGGCGAAGTCGCCTGTGGCGCTGGCCCCGGTGCCCAGTGCGGAGGCTTGCAGGCCGGTGGCTTGGGCCAGGGTGCCCAGTGCGAGGGCGCCTTGGCCGATGGCGTTGGCTTCGGAGCCCAGTGCGGTGGCGAAGCGCCCGCTGGCGTTGGCCCTTTCACCTACCGCGGTGGAGCGGTCGCCGTTTGCGTTGGCTTCGAAACCCAATGCAGTGGCTCTGACGCCGTTGGCGGTGGCCGCGGATCCCACTGCTGTGGAATCGTTGCCTTGGGCGATGGCGTTGGTGCCCAGTGCGGTGGCGCGGTTGCCGTTGGCCAGGGCGCTGGCGCCCAGTGCGGTGGCGTCAGTGCCGGTGGCGTTGGCGTTGGCGCCCAGTGCGGTGGCGCCAAGGCCGGTTGCCTTGGCGTTGTGACCCTGTGCGGTGGAGTAGTTGCCGGTGGCGTTGGCGAAGGAACCCACTGCGGTGGAGAAGAAGCCGTCGGCGGTGGCGGAGAAGCCCAGTGCGGTGGCGAACTGGGCGTTGGCCGAGGCCGATTGGCCGATGGCCAGGGCGCCTGCGCCGATGGCAATGGGAACGTTGCCGGTGGTGAAATTGGCCGCGCCGATGGCAGTCGCATTGGGACTGTTCGGGTCGGTTTGGATGCTGCGCAGCTGGGCAGCCGCAGGGCCTGCAGGCAGGGTCGAAACCATGACCCCCACCATCGGAGCCAACTGGGCAGCGACGGCCCAGGCTCCGAACGCCGTCTGGGCGGCCCGGCTCCAGCGGCGTGATCGCCCCATCTGATGCCCACCCTTTCGGCTCCTGCGCAGGCCTCCGGTCTTGAGGGCCAGAAGGAGCAGCTGGAAAGGCATGGGCTGAAGGAGGCTCCGCAGCCGGGATCGGCCGAATCAAGGTTCAGGAAACTACCCGTCCCTGCTGCCCTGAAGCATCCAATGTTCGGTTTTTCTTTGCCACGCAGGGCCGGTTCTCGATCTGCCCCCCCCCCCCCCGTAAAAAACGCTCCGTGCGTGCTGCGTCGCCGTACTGCGTAGGCTCCTGGCCGCTCTGAGCGCCACGACCGTCTGCCTCACTGCTGATGCTTCCCTCTGCCGCTCTGAGTCAGGCGACGCTGGTCGTGCAGGGTGCCCGCTGGCTGCTGCGCCCCGTGCCCAAGGCCGCTTCCACGCTGCTCAAGCGGCTGGCGGTGCTTGCCGATGGCCGCACCCCCCCCGAGCTGGCGACCTTCGGCGAAACGCGCCCGGCCCTGGCGGTGCACCACCCGAGCCTGCACGGTCTCCCCAGCCTGGCCGTTCTCGATCCCGCTCTCACCCAGCAGGCCCTCCACGGCGAAGACTGGCTTCGCCTGGCGGTCACCCGCCACCCTGCCGAGCGGCTGCTCTCCTTCTGGCACGACAAGCTGCACCTGGCCGAGCCCGCCTACGCGCCGCTGAACGCCTCGATCCAGCAGGCCGCCGGTGAACCTGCCGAGCAGCCCTGCCGCTTTCCCGCCTTCCTCGCCTTCCTCGACGCCCACTGGGAGGAGTTGAGCGGTGACGGCCATCTCGCCCCGCAGGTCGCCCTGCTTGAGCCCGGGGCCATCGCCTGGCAGCCGCGCCTCGACCGTGACGAGCTCGCCGCCCGCCTGCCCGATCTCCTGCTGAACCGTCTGCCCCCCGAGCTCCTTGCCGCCGTGCGCGGGGAACTGGCACGCCATGAGAGTCGCTACCGCCAGCGTCTCGGCCATCGCTGGCCGGAAGCGTTCTCCGCCGATGGCCTGGCCATCGTGGAGCGGCGCTACGGACACGACCTGGCTGCCTTCGGCTACACGCTGCCCCGCCGCCCCGCCGCTCGGGTGAAACCCCTGGCTGCCGCTGACCGCGATGCCCTGGTGGATCCGCTGCAGCAGCTGCGCGACCGCAACCGCCAGATCGCAGCGCTGCAGGACGAGCTGGCCTCCTCCCAGCAGCAGCTGGCCGAGGCCAGAGCCGCCCTGGAGCGGCCCCCTTTGCCTGCCATCGCCCCTGAGCCCGCCCGCTGGCCGCCCCACAACGCCCCGGAGGCGGGCCTGAGCCACCTCTACGAGGCCCTCGGCCAGCAGCGTTTCGAGGAGGTGCTCGCTCAGGCCGACGCCCTCGTCGGCCACCACCCCCACGCCGGCGAGCTGCACTACCTGGCCGGTGTGGCGGTTCACATGCTGGGCCGCCAGGACGAGGCCATCGGCCGCTTCGAGGCGGCCCAGGCCGCCGGTTTCCTCACGCCCTACCTGCTCTTCAACGCCGGCAACGCCTGTCGCAGCCGCGGCGACACCGTCGAGGGCCTGCGTCTCTACCAGGAGGCGCTGGCTCTCTTCCCGGGTTTTCCCGAGTGCCGTCACAACCTCGCCCTCGGCCAGCTGGAGGCCGGCCGGCCCGAGGACGCCGAAGCGACCCTGCGGCGGCTGCTTCGCGATCAGCCCGCCTGGCACCAGGCCGCCTTCCAGCTCGCCAATCTGCTGCGCGGCCAGCAGCGCGAGGCCGAGGCGGTGGAGGCCTTCCGCCTCTGTCTCCAGTTCGCCCCCGCCTACGCCGACGCCTGGAACAACCTCGGCCTGTCGCTGGCTGCCCTCGACCAGCGCGAGGAGGCGATCGCCGCCTACCGCCACGCCCTCAGCATCGACGCCGGCTTCCAGCCCTCCCGCCAGAACCTCGCCCAGGCGCTGGTGCAGGCCAAGCGGCATGAGGAGGCGCACGAGGAGTTCCGCCGTTTCCTCGCCCTCGATCTTGAGGTGAACCAGCGGGTGGTGGGCATGCAGGGGCTGCTGGGCTGTCTCTGCGAACTCGACCGCATCGAGGAGGCCCTGGCGGTGGCCGACGAGGAGGCCGACGAGCGTGTGCGGCTGATCACCCGCCTGCATGTGCTGCCGATTCTTTACCGCTCCGACGCGCAGGTGGCCGAGACGCGGACGCGCTGGGCGGCCGATCTCCAGGCCCTCTTCGACGCTCTCGAGGGCCTCAGCGCCGACGATCCCGCCTGGCCCGTCCTCTACGCCCACACCTGGGCGATCACCAACTTCTATCTGGCCTACCAGATGGAGGACGACCGCCCGCTGCAGGAGCTCTACGCCGGCGTGCTCGACCGCATCCTGCGGCCCCGCCTCGGCCGCTTCATGGAGCCGCTGCCCCAGCGCGACCCGGCCGATCCCTCCCCCCTGCGGGTGGGGGTGATCTCCCCCCATCTGATCAACCACAACGGCGCGATCTGGGCGCTCGGCTGGCTGGAGGGAATCGCCGGCAACCCCGGCTACCAGATCTTCGCCTACAACCTGGCCGACAGCGAGGACTCCGGCACCCGCCGCTTCGCCGACCTCGGCACCTACCGCCACCTGCCGCTCCGCAGCGACCCCCTCGAGCCGATGCTGCAGCAGATCCTCGACGACCGCCTCGATCTGCTGATCTTCACCGACATCGGCATGCACCCGGCCAGCAAGGTCACCTCGGTGCTGCAGCTGGCGCCGGTGCAGGCCCAGGGCTGGGGCCATCCGATCACCAGCGGCTCGCGCACCCTGCACTACTTCTTCGGGGCGGCCGGGATGGAACCTCCCGGCAACGAGGAGCACTACAGCGAGGAGCTGATCCGCCTGCCCGGCACCGGCCTCAACTACGAGGTGCCGGCCGCCCTCCACGACGGCCAGCTGCTGTTCGAGAAGTTCGAACTGCCCCGCGAGCGGCCGCTGCTGGTGTCACTGCAGAGCACGTTCAAGTATCTGCCCCGCAACGACTGGCCTTACGCCGAGATCGCCGCCCGCCACCCTGAGGCGCTGATTCTGCTGGTGGGTCCGATGGGCTATCCGGCCATGGCGCGGCGCCTGGCCGAGCGGCTGCGGCCCCACTTCGAGCACCGCGGCCTGGCGATGGACGACCACCTGCGCATCCTGCCCCGCCTCGACTACGGCGATTTCATGGGCCTCTTCGACATCGCCCATCACACCCTCGACACCATCGACTGGAACGGCGGCAACAGTTCGCTGCAGTCCTTCAGCCGCGACTGCCCGGTGCTCACCTGCCCCACCGCCTTCATGCGCGGCCGCCACACCGTGGCGATGCTGCAGGAGATGGAGATCCCCGAGCTGATCGCGGCGGACCGCGACGCCTACGTGGCCACCAGCGTGCGGCTGCTGCAGGATCCGGCCTTCCACGCGCACGTGAAGGGCCTGGTGCGTGAGCGCAAGGGCCGGCTGTTCAAGGACCCCCGCGTGGCTCAGGCCTTCCAGGTGACGGTGGAGGAGGTGTGCCGCAGACCTCCAGCCCGCGGCCAGGCCCCGGCGCCCGGGTACCCGGCCGCTTTGGGGGCGGTGGCCCGGGGCGATGTTGTGGCCGATGGCGTGGCCCCTGCGCCGGAGACTCCCGCCCGCGAGCCGGCCCTGCCCCATGCTGCCGATGTCGCCTGAGCTGGCTCCCACGCCCGATCACGACTGGATCACGGTGCAGGTGGCGATGCAGGCCGGCGAGTCCATGGCGCCGCTCTTGCCGCTGGGCGATTCCGCCGCCTACCTCTGGATTCCCAAGAACGGCTGCACCACCCTCAAGCGCGCCTGGCTGGTGGCGTTGGGCCCCTGGAGCGTGGATGCGGCCGCCGAACCCATCCACCTCGACGTGCACGGTGCCGTGCTCCCTTACACCCACTGGCGCAGCCCGGACCAGCTGGCGGCGACGGCGCGGCAGCGGCAGGTGGTGGCGGTGTGGCGCGACCCGGTCGAGCGGTTCGTGTCGGCCTGCCGCAGCCACCTGGTTGAACTCACCACGTCCCGCATCCTGGCCAAGCTGCGCAACGCCAGCAGTTCTGGCCAGGACTTCGAGCGGTGCGTGGCCGTGCATGATGCCCTCTTCCGCCGTCACGGCGTGCGCAGCTACGACGACGACTCCGATCCGGCGGCGATGATGAACCGGGTGGCGCTGGAGCTGCCCCGCTGGATTCCGTGTCACATCGACTGGAGCCACCACACCCTGCCGCAGACGGCCTTCCTCGGCGGCGATCCGGCTCTGATCCACGATCTGGTGCCGATGGAGGCGATCAACGATCTCGTACGCCACTGGAGCCAGGCCGCTGGACGGCCGATCCCGCCGGCGCCGCTGCACGTGTCGGCCGGCCAGGCCGCCGTCGATCCGTTCCGCCGTCTGGCGGTGAGCGATCTCACCCCGGAGGCTCTGACAGCGCTGGAGACGTTCTACGCCGCCGACCGGCTGTTCCTGCAGCGCTGGAGTGCCCTGCATGCTGGCCTCCCATCCGGTTGGACACCACAGCAAGCACGATGAGGATCCCCCGGGGCGATGATCTCGCCGCCTACGACGAGGCCTTCTTCGCCGATCACCTGGCCAACGCGGGCTTCTTCACCCACTTCGCCAGCGTGCTGCGCGGCCTGCTGATCGCTCCCGACCGTTGCCGCGTGGTGGATGTGGGCTGCGGCCATGGTCTGCTGGTGGAGGCCCTGCGCTCCGCTGGCCTGTCCGAGAGCTGGGGTCTCGAAGGCAGCGCCGCCGCCGAGCGGATCTGGCCGCCGCAGTGGCGTGATGCCTACCGCCTGGTGGATCTGCGCGACACCACCGCCGCCAGTTCCGCCATGCCACCCACGGAACTGGTGTGCTGCCTGGAGGTGGCTGAACACCTGCCTCTCGCCTCGGCGGCAGGCCTGCTGGGGGTGCTCACCACCCACCGCCCGGGTCTTGTGCTGTTCGGTGCCGCCAGCTGGCTGCAGGATCTTGACCGCAACCCCACCCACGTGAACGAGCAGGGGCCCGGATTCTGGATCGCGGCCTTCCGTGAGCTGGGCTATGTGGTGGATGTCCCCACCACCGTGGCGTTTCGCAATGCCCTCCTCCTCGGCTGCGACCAGACCCATGCCAACTGGTGGACGCCCAAGAACCTGCTGCTGTTTCAACCCGCTGCCGCCCCGTCGGTTGCGCTGCCCTACCAACCCGCCGAGCTCGATCCAGGCCAGCCGCCCCTGCTGGAGATCATCCGACCCTTCAACACGGCTGATATGGATCCGCTGGATGCCCAGGCCGCCGAGCTGATGCATCGGCGTGACCAGTGTGACTACATGCTCCTGGTGAACCGCCACATAGCCCGGCGGCGGCATGAGCTGTCGCTGTGATCTCGCCGCTGTCCCGGAGGGAGCTGGGCGAGAATCCTGCTCAGCCGTAAGGCTTTCGTGCCGCCCATCCCTATAGCGACCGGCCCTGGCGGCCAATGGCCCGGGTTGCTGGCCGGACATTCCGAGGCGGAGCGGCAGCAGTGGGCCCGCTGGGTGCTCGGCAGCCACAGCGACCAGTTCATCCCCGAGATGGTGGCGGCGGTGGGCGACCTCGACCGTGCCGATCCGGTGCACTTCGGCCAGCCGGTGGCCAATCCTGGGCCCTGGCCTGACGATGTGGTGGTGGTGGCCTGCCGCCGGGGCCGCCATTGCCTGGTGGTGGATCACCCCCTGCCCTGCCGTGTGGTGCTGTTCGACTGGACCGGCGAGGGGCTGGAGCCCGGCACCAACCCGCAGGGGTGGGAGGTGTTGAGCGTGGCCACCGAGTGCAAGGGGCATCTCATGGAGGAAGCCTGGCGGCGGCTGGATCGGCCGCCAGCGGATGCCTATCTCGGCTTCGTCGACGACGACGTTCTGATCGCCACCAGCGACGTGCAGCGTCTGTTGGCGGTGGCCCGCATCCATCGGCTCAGCGCTGCTCAACCGGCCGTGAGCTTCTCGAGCAGCCTCAGCCCCGAATACGGCTGGTTGCGGCAGCGGCCCGGTCTCCATCTGCATCGGGTGCCGATCGTGGAGATCATGGCGCCCTTCATTCGCGGCGATCTGCTCGAGCTGGCGATGCCCTTCGTTGCCGGGATTCGCAGCGGCTACGGCCTGGATCGCTTCGCGCTGCCCCTGGTCGCCGCCCACCTTGGCGCCTGGCGCTTCGCGGCCGTCGACCTGGCGCCGATGAGCCATGTACGCCGCTGCGGTTCGCTCGAAACCCGCTTCTCCAACGGACTGCTCAGCAAAGAGGAGGAATTGCTCGTGCGGACGCGGCTGATGCGGGCGATGGGGTTCGGGGTCGATGAGCAGTTTTGGCGGGAGCTGGAGGTGGCGGTGGGCTCAGGCTTGTGATTTGTCCTATCGATGAGAGCTCAAAGCTTCAGAATCGGCCGGGAGAAGACATGCGAAATGATTCCGGGACTGTCTGCGCCCCAGGGGGCACCCTCGCGGGATGAAGCGATGAGGTGATCGAGCGGTAGCTCTGGCGGAGCCATGCTGTCCTGCGCGGTCGCTGGCTTGAAGAGCAGCAGGTTGCGCCGTAACCATTGGAAGGTGGACATGGAGCGCAAAAGGAGGCTATCAATCACGGCGCAGTTCCATCCAGCCTGGTGAAACTGCCTGATCCAATACTCCTGGGGCTTCCCATTGATGTGTCCATCACCAGGCTGGTCGGGCTGCGCGGCGGAGAACACGACGAATCTTTCGGCATGTCGAAGAATCGTACCGATGAGTGTGGATTCCGAGCCTGGAGGTAAATGTTCAGCTACTTCCAGGCAGAGAACGCCTTCGTAGGTTCGATGCAGGGATAATGGCTGGCGGAGGTCCGACCGTTGATACATCGAGGACGGGATCAGGGCGTGTACGTGCTGGATGCCATCCACGCCGTATGTCTCTTCCACACCGAGCCAGCGCAATGCCGAGAGGCAACTGCCTGATCCGCAACCAACGTCCAGCACTGACCGGGGCCGGTAGCGCTTCACGATCCATTCCAGGAAGGGCAGATCCAAGAAAAGTTTCTGACTATGCCAGTCTGGAGAGAATGCCCCGGGAATCTTCTTGTCCGGATTTGAGTCCGTGTGCGGTGAACCGGCGTGATCATGAAGTTCCGGAGTGAATTCGTGCGGAGGTTGCAATGAGCGTTCCCAAGCGGCGCAGACCGCCCTCAGCAGCTTTAACGCAGGGGCATCCGGCTCTCCTGGTCCGCTGATAGTATGGTTTGCAGTTGCAAGCGCGCTTTCGGGTGGCTCAACCCTGAGGGGATTGTCGCAGCTGAAAACCTCGCTGTTCTCCGCTGGGGGGTCTTGGGCGTAGCGAAGTGCGAGAATTCGTGTCTCATCTTCCGATAACAACCCGTTGGCAAGGACCTGCCTATAGACATGGCCCCATTGTGCTCCCGAAGACCTTGGATCCCCCTGAAATTGTGCCAGATTCGCCATCCAAGCACTGATACCCTTCTTGCCGATTTGAAGACTGGAGCGGACAGGCAAGTGTGCAAGGGCTAGGGGGTCTATCGGCCTTGCGCTCACAGGATCAAGATCACACAACAGGTTGTGGGAACCCTGATCGAGATAGAGTCTGAATACCTCCGTGGTACGGATTGACCGCACCACAACTTTGTAGTACTGAGGGTGCTCGGCAGCCCTGTGACAGCTAAATCGTTTCTGAAGCACGGTTGTTCTCTGATCCATCGGCAAATAGGTTCTCCACGGCAAAAGTCCACAACCGCCAAGTGGTATCTGCTGGAGTTGGGCTAGAAACTCAGATCGACTTTCTGCTTGTATAAATTCATCGGCATCGAGTGGGATGAGGAAATCAGCGTCAGAGGCAAGAGCGAGCCTGTGCATTAGTTCTGTCATCTTCTGAGACTGGGCATGGGGGAAGACTGGATCCTGCACGACTGCCAGTGGCAGGCCTTCCTCGATGAGTCGGGTTAGAATCTCGGCCGTGCAATCTGATGAGCCGTTGTCTGCGAGAAAGAGTGCTGTGCAGTAATGTAAATTATGGCGTACGAAGGCCTCAATGATGTCTTCTTCGTTCTTGACTAGGCCAAAGCCAATCACTAGCGAATTAGGGATCACGGCGGCCTGCTGAACTTGTCTTTGATTCTATCAATGCCGCTACCGAATGCTGTAATGGCTGGCATGTTTGTTGGAATCCTGAGATAATGGATACAATGTCTGCGCGTTTCCTTCATGTCTCTTGCTGTTGACCTGGGCAGCGGACCGAACCCCGCCAACCCCCTCGGTGCGGAGCGGGTCATCGGCATCGACAGCCAGGCCGGCGGGGAACAGGTGATGAACTGCTGGGTCGGATTTGATCCCCTTCCCCTCGGTGACGCCTGTGCTGACGCCGTGACAGCCTTCGACTTCCTCGAGCACCTTCCTCGCGCCATCTGGAAGGAAGGACTGTTGGTCAATCCCTTTATCGAAGCCATGAACGAGGCCTGGCGGATTCTCAAACCCGGTGGCATCTTCCTGGCCCGCACGCCGGCCTACCCCCATCCGGAGGCGTTCCAGGACCCCACCCATGTGAACGTCATCACCGACACCACCGTGAGTTACTTCGCCCGACGGGTGTCTGCCGATGGCACCCCGATCGATCCCTGGGGACCTGAACTCGGCCGTCGCTATGGCTTCACGGGGTGTTTCGATCTGCTGTACCAGGCCTGGGACACGAGCCATCTGATCTGGAAGCTCCGTGCTATCAAGCCATTTCCGCCCGGATACCCAGCCGATTCCTGAGCCTGCGCTCCTATCCGCACGTCTTTTCAGTTGCCGAGCCGTACCAGGGGCTGGCCATGCTGGGTTGACTCGCCACCGGCCCATGCGTGCCATCGGCTATCAAGCCGCGGCTTCCCTGGAGGATCCGCTCTACCTGCAGGATCTTGAGCTTCCGGACCCCTGCCCCAGCGACCTCGACCTGCTGGTGGCGATCGAAGCGGTGGGGGTGAACCCCGTAGATGGCAAGGTGCGGGCCCGCGAGCATCCCGAACGCGGCGGCTGGCGCATTCTTGGCTGGGATGCCGTGGGGCGAATCGAGGCCGTGGGGCCGGGGGTGGAGGGCTTCCGGCCCGGTGAGCGGGTCTGGTACGCCGGCGCGCTGCAGCGTCAGGGCTGCAATGCGGAGCTCCACTGCGTCGACCACCGCCTGGTGGCCAGGGCGCCGGAGCGGTTGGGCCCCGCCGAGGCCGCCGCCCTGCCCCTCACCAGCATCACCGCCTGGGAGCTGCTGTTCGACCGGTTGCGGATCCCCCAGGATCCCCAGACCTCCCGGGGAGAGTGCCTCCTGGTCGTCGGCGCGGCCGGTGGGGTGGGGTCGATGCTGCTGCAGCTGGCTCGCGCCCTCACCGGGCTCACGCTTGTGGGCACAGCCTCCCGGCCCGAGAGCCGCGCCTGGGCCCTGCGCATGGGAGCCCACCATGTGGTGGACCACCACCAGCCCCTGCGTCCCCAGCTCGAGGCCCTGGGGATTCCGGCGGTGCAGTGGGTGGCCAGCCTCACCCACACCGACCGCCACTTCGAGGCGCTGGTGGATCTGCTGGCCCCCCAGGGGGCACTGGCCCTGATCGATGATCCGGACCCGGCCGCGATCAATGTGCTGGCGCTCAAGTCCAAGAGCCTGGCCCTGCACTGGGAGCTGATGTTCACCCGCTCCCTCTACGGCACGCCGGATCTGGCCGCCCAGGGACGCCTGCTCCAGCGGGCGGCCGACCTGGTGGATCGGGGCGTGCTGGTCAGCACCCTGCAGGAGCATCGCGGTGCGATCACCGCCGCCCATCTCCATCAGGCGCACCGGCGGATCGCCTCGCACGGGATGGTCGGCAAGCTGGTGCTGGAGGGGTTTGACCCGCCCTGACCCCTCAGCGGGAGCTTGGCGGCACCACCACCTCTCCGTGACGCACCTGGCAGGGGTTGGCGGCAAGGGCATGGTCACAATGCCCCACGCTGGAGCCGTTCTCGGGGTTGAACACCAGCCGATGCCAGGGGCACACCAGCCCTTCGGCGTTCAGTTCCGCGGCCGCCAGATCGGCGCCGCGATGGGGGCAGTGCCGGCCCACCACCGTGTAGGTCCCTTGGAGATCCCGGCAGACCAACCGCTGGCGATCCAGCACGCGAACCGTGCCGGGTGCCATGGCCTCCGCCGCGAAGGTCGCGGACCCATCCTCGTGGATGTGGACCTCCAGCGGCTCCAGGTGGTCGTGCACCACCTGCGGACCCCGGTTCACCTCAGGGCCGCGCCGGGGGCCGCGCCAGTGGCGCACCACTCCGCGGATCGGATCGGCGGGATGCTGCAGCGTCCAGAACTCCAGGGGGCTGTCGGCGTAGCGCGAATCCACGAACGACTCGGTCCCCGATCCGGAGAAGTACGGCTTGCTGAAGGTGAGCCGGAAGCTGATCGCCACCCGGGTTTCATCCGAGGCGTTGAGGATCGAGGTGTGGAGCAGATCACCCGGGAACAGCCAGGCATCGCCGGGCCGAAGATCGGTGTCCACCCCCGTGCCGAACCACTGGTCGCCCGCCACATCGTGGGCGTGGTCGCGCTGCACCAACGCGCGCCCGTGGGTGTCGGGGAAGGCCGTCATGCCATTGCGGGGGGTCACCCTCCCCAGGGCGATCCACAGGTTCACCGAGTTCACCGGACAGTGATGCCAGCTGTCGAGGTGGGGGTCGTGGGCGTCGACCTTGCCATGGCCCCGGCGCCGGGCGTAGTCCTGGAAAACCTGCCGGTCCTCCTCCAGGGTTGCCGACGGTGGGTGGAAGCGAACCTTGGGCCGGCGATCGAACCAGAAGCGCTGCTCCATGCCGAGACGGCTGCGGAGCACATGCTTCAGCAACCGACCGCTCAGCGGCTTGATCTGGCGGATCGACGCATCCGCCGCCCGCACGATCTGCTCGCCGCTGTAGTGGCGGTGCATCTCCTCGAGCCGGATCGTTCGGCTCAGGGCGGGGTCGCCACCGGCGAGCCGCAGGCCGTCCCGGACGATGCCCTGGAGGCGGCCCAGCCAATCGTCGTCCGTGATGCAGCGTGGAATGGACAGGATCTGGCCGCTCCGCACCAGATCCCTGGCGGCGCAGGCCATCCCGGTGGGGGAGGGTTCGAGGCCGGCAGGGTGGTGCGTCGTGCCCTGCAGCATCACTGGC
Source organism: Aphanothece microscopica RSMan92 (assembly GCF_046613545.2). NCBI lineage: Bacteria > Bacillati > Cyanobacteriota > Cyanophyceae > Chroococcales > Aphanothecaceae > Aphanothece > Aphanothece microscopica. The sequence continues at coordinate 12,962 of NZ_JBKKKY020000028.1, forward strand.
ATCAGCGGCATGGAAAGGCGATGAACATCACGTGGCTGGGCGGAAGGCTGGGATCCCCAGGGATGGCTGAGCTGGCCCCATCCAAGCGCGGCAACGCGGCCAGCCTGCCAGGATCAGCGCAGCGCCGCCAGGCTGGCCAGCACTTCGGCGCTGTGGCCGGCCGGGCGCACCGCCACCCAGCGTGCTCGCAGGGTTCCCTCCGGATCGATCAGGAATGTGTGCCGCTGGGAGAAGGGGGGAAGCCAGCTGCCATAGGCCTGGCTGACGCGCCCACCGGGATCGGAGAGCAGGGGATAGCTCAGCCCTTCGCTGCCGCAGAACTCGGCGTGGGAGCCTGGATCGTCGGCGCTGATGCCCACCACGGTGGCATCGAGAGCCCGGTAGCGGCGCAGATCACGCTGAAAGCCGCGGGCCTCCAGCGTGCAGCCTTCGGTGAAATCCCGCGGGTAGAAGTACAGCACCAGCCAGTGCCCGGCGAAGTCCTGCAGCCCCAGCTCAGCCTCCTCCAGCTCACCCCCGCGGCCTGGACGGATTCCCTGAAGCCGGAAATCCGGGGCCGCATGATCCAGATCCGGCAGGGTTCCCCCCAGGGCCGCAGCCTGCCGGGGAACCGCCAGAAGCCCACACGCCAGGGAGGCTCCGCCGCAGAAGGCAAGACGGAGCACATCCCGGCGCTGGACATGGTGCCGGCGATGGTCGGAGGGGTGCATCGATCGGACCTCAGCCCGGGCTGGCGCCTGGGCTCCAGGGCTCTGCTGACGGCAGGCCGCTGGCTCAGAGTTTGGCCAGGTTCACACCCAGTTCCTTGGCATAGGCCCCCAGACCCTTCTTCTGGATGGTCTTGAGGGCCCTGGTGGAAACGCGCAGCTTGACGAAGCGGTTGCCCTCGGCCCACCACAGACGCCGCTCCTGGAGGTTCACCTGCTGGAGTTTCTTGGTGCGCACGTGGGAGTGCGAGACGGCCATGCCGTTGTTGGCGCGCTTGCCGGTGAGCTGGCAGACCCGGGACATGACCTACAACCGTTCAGAACAACATCTGGGCATCAGCCCAAGCGGAGACTTTACCAAATGGAAAGGGAGCCTCGTTCAGAGGCCCCGCTCCATCAGCTGCCCCATCAGATCGCAGCTGCGCTGCTGGAAGCCGGCCAGCTGGTTCGGCTCCAGCCCCCCCACCGCCAGCCGCGCCATCTCGTAGATGTGACGGCCGAGGGCGTTGGCCAGCTCCTGGCTGGGCGAGCTGCCGCTGCCGGTGATCACGGAGCCGGCGCTCAGCTTCAGCAGCCCCTCCACCAGCTTGTGGCGCCGGTTGATCAGCAGCACGTGGTGATCCGGCAGGCCGGGCAGCCGCTGCTCCATCAGGGCGCCCATGTCGTTGATGCGGCGCATCTGCTCCGGCAGCAGGATCAGGGCGGCGGGGGCGTTCTCCCCCTTGAGCGCCTGGACCTGAAGCGTCACCTTGTCATCGGCCAGGGCGGCCTTGAACAGCTCGCGGAGCTTCTCGGAGGCATCCTTGCCATCGGCATCGGCCAGTTCACTCTCCTTCTCCTGGAGCGAGTCGTCGAGTTCGGCATCCACCCGCTGGAACTTGAGTTCCTCGTGCCGCATCTCCAGCCATGGAATGAACTGGGTGTCGATGAAGCTGTCCGCCAGCAGCACCTCGGCGTCCTGGCTTCGCCAGAGGGCCAGGGCTCCGGCCTGGCCGGCCTCATCGGTGCAGTAGAGCACCCGTTTGTCGTTCTCGGCGCTCAGCCGGGAGCGGTAAGCGGAGAGGGTGGTGTAGGCCCTGCCGTCTCCGGCGGGGATGGGATCGAGGATCTGCCCCTCGGCCGGATCGCCCTCGATTGCAGCTGCCGTGGTGCCGAACAGCACCAGGTCGGCCACCTGGTCGGCGAATTTCTCGTCCTCCATCGCGCCGATCTTGATGAACGGGGCCAGGGACTCCCAGATCTCGGCGTAGCGCTTCGGATCGTCGCGATGCAGCTCCTTGAGCCGATCGCCCACCTTCTTGGCCACGAAGCCGCCGATCGAGCGGACGCGCCGATCGGTCTGGAGGGCCGAGCGGCTCACGTTCAGCGGGATGTCGGGGGAATCGATCACCCCCCGCAGGGGCAGCAGGTAGCGGGGAACAACCTCCTTGATCGAGTCGCTCACGAACACCTGGTTGCAGTACAGCTTGATCTCGCCCTTCTCCCAGTCGGCCCGGCCGCTGGATTTCGGGAAGTACAGAATCCCCTGCAGGTTGTAGGGATAGTCGGTGTTGAGGTGAACCCACAGCAGGGGGTCGCCCTGGAAGGGGTAGAGGTAGCGGTAGAGCTCGATGTAGTCGTTGTCGCTCAGCTCGCGGGGGCTCTTGCGCCAGGGGGCCTCGCGCTTGTTGACCGTCTCCCCTTCCAGCTGCACCTCCACCGGCAGGAAGTCGCAGTAGGTGGAGATCAGCGTGCGGATCCGGGCGGGCTCGATGTACTCGAGCTCCTCCTCCATCAGATGGAGGATCACATCGGTGCCCGGTTCGCTGCGCTCGGCACTCTCGAGCGTGAAGCTGGGGGAGCCGTCACAGGTCCAGCGCACGGCCTCGGCCCCCTCGCGGGCACTGAGGCTCACCAGCTCCACCTGGCGGGCCACCATGAAACTGGAGTAGAAGCCGAGGCCGAAGTGGCCGATGATCGCGTCCCCTTCGCTCTTGTACTTCTCGAGGAAATCCTCGGCACTGGAGAAGGCCACCTGGTTGATGTAGCGCTTCACCTCGTCGGCGGTCATGCCGATGCCGTTGTCGGAGATCGTGAGCGTCTTCTGCTCCCGGTCGATGCGGATCTGGACCCGTCCCTGCTCGCCTTCGCTGCAGTCGCCCGCCATGGCGGCCATGCGGCGCTTGCTGATGGCGTCCACGCCGTTGCTCACCAGCTCCCGCAGGAACACCTCGTGGCCGCTGTAGACGGCCTTCTTGATGATCGGGAAGATGTTCTCGGTATGGATCTGGATCTGACCCTTCTCTTCCAGCACCGGCATGGCAGCTCACCTGACTGACGCTGACCCTACGGATCCCCGCCGCTCCGCCTCAATGGGCCGGAGGGAGGGGTCACCGAACCGACCCTCAGCCGCGCTGCTGCAGCTCCGGCTTCTCCTCCGGCAGGATCGCCCCCTCGACGGGGCACACCTGCAGGCAGATGCCGCAGTCAATGCAGGTGTCGAAATCGATCCAGTAAAAGCCGGTGCCCTTGCGGTTGGCTCCCTTGCCGGGGTGGATGCAGGCCACCGGGCAGGCATCCACGCAATCGGCCACCCCTTCGCAGACGTTGGTGACGATCGTGTGGGCCATGGCGGGCTCGGTGGGTCGCGGGGATCCTAGGGAGCGATCCAGTGCACCCCGGCGCATCCCCGCTCCGCCGCCCGGGTTTCGGCACTGGCGCGGCTGTCCACGGCGTGGCCGAGAAGTTCCGCGCAGCTGCCGGCCCTGTGCAGGGCCTCGAGGGCGTCAAGGGCACGGGGCAGATCCTCAGGCCTGCCGTAGGCCACCAGGGTCGGCCCGGCCATCGTCGGGGCCGTGAGTCCAGCGGCCAGCAGTTCGCGCACGGCTTCCACATCGAAGGCGAACCCCACCCCGGCGGCGATCTGGCTGTCGGCACAGAAGCGGCCCACCAGCGCGTCGTAGCGACCGCCGCCGGCGATGGCGACCGGTGCTTCCTGTCCCTGGCAGACCAGCTTCAGCACCAGGCCGTCGTACAGGTCGAAATGGGGTTGGAAGGTGGGATCCAGCTGCACCGTCACCCCCAGCCGCTCCGCCGCCGGGGTGATCACCGCCAGGGTCGCGCCGAGTTCGGCCAGCAGCGGGATCGGCCCCAGCCACTGCTCGAGCTGGTAGAGCACCCCGTCGGGCCTGCCCCGCAGGCGCATCAGGGCCGTGAGCCGCTGGCATTCGGTGCGGCTCAGGGGCAGCGCCGCCAGGGCGATCGGATCGAAGCCGGTGAGGGCGGCACGGGCCCCACCCTGCTGCTCGGGCGGCAGTTGCTGCAGCAACGCCTTCAGCACGCCGTGGTGGCCCACCAGCAGGCGCGGGCTGTGCTCCCGGCGCAGGCCGAGGCTGCCCGCCGCCGCCAGCAGCAGCCTGGTGAGCTCGGCATCGGCGGCGGCGGAACGCTCGCCCAGCAGCTCAACGCCGCTCTGGAGCTGTTCGTGGATCCGCTGGTGGCCGCTGTCGGCCACGCTGCTGCGGAAGGTGCAGCCCTCCGCCCAGAGCCGCAGCGGGCGGGGCCGCTCCGCCATCCGGGTGCTGGCCGCCCGGGCGATCGACGCGGTGAGCTCCGGTCGCAGGCCCAGGGGCTCGTCCGCAGCGAGCCGCACCAGCTCACGGCCGTCGATGCCCCCGCCGGCCTGCAGGGTGTCGAGCCGCTCGAAACCCGGTGGCGCCACCTCCTGGTAGCCCCAGAGCCGGTACACCGCCGCCAGTTCCTGGCAGATCGAGCGGTTGCGTTCCACCTCCCGGGGATTGAGATCCCTGGCGCCGGCGGCGGGTTGCAGGGCCATGGGAAGGGGAGCGGATCGCAGTCGGCTGATCCTATGGAGTGGGCTCTGAGGTGGGCTCACGCCCGGCCGTGCCGGCGTCGAGTTCGGGAGCTCCGAAGCTGGCTCCCGGCAGCGGCCGGCAGGCCGCCAGACCCTCCACCAGAGAGGCATGCAGGCCGGGTGCGGCGGCGATCAGACGCCCGCTGGCGAGATCGAGGGGGCCACCGTCGTAGGCACTCACCCGGCCGCCGGCCTGCTCCACCAGCACCACCCCCGCCGCCAGATCCCAGGGGGACAGGCCGCGCTCCCAGTAGCCGTCCAGGCGGCCGGCGGCCACGAAGGCCAGGTCCACGGCGGCGGCACCCCCGCGCCGCACCCCATGGGTGCGGTGGGTGAAGTAAGCGAATTCGGCGTAGTTGTTGTCGAGCCGGGTGAAGCGGTCGTAGGCGAACCCCGTCACCAGCAGGGCTTCGGCCAGTCGCTGGCAGTCGCTCACCTGGAGGCGGCGCTCGTTGCACCAGCTGCCCAGGCCGGGCGCGGCCCAGTAGAGCTCCTGCAGGGCCGGTACCGCCAGGGCACCCAGCAGGGGCTGGCCGCGCCAGCACAGGCCCACGGACGTTCCGAAGAAGGGGTAACCGTGGGCGTAGTTGGTGGTGCCATCGAGCGGATCGACGCACCACTCCAGATCGCGGGGCGGATCGCCGGGCAGATCGCCGGGCAGATCGCCGGGCCGCTGGCGTCGGCCGCTCTCTTCGGCCAGGATCCCGATCTCCGGGGTCTCGGCCTCCAGCAGCGCCAGCACGGCCGCCTCGGCGGCCAGGTCGGCCTCGGTGACCAGATCGCCGCAGCGACCCTTCTCCCGCACCTGGTTGAGGCGCCCCCGGTGGGCGGTGAGTTCGGCGCCGCCGGTCGCGGCGGCCTGCCGGGCGACCGCGGCCAGATGCTCCAGCTCCGAGGCGGAGAGTCCCGAGGCCTCGCGGGCCCGATCCGATCCCGCTGCCGTGCCGGTGGTGGTCTCACTCATCGTCGAGGGGGAGGCCAGGAAGCACCCTGCCCCGGCCGAAGTGGCGGCCGAACTGCAGCTCGTAGACCTCATCCTCATCCTGGGTCTCGACCTCGAGCGGCCCGATGGCGCGGGCCACGCAGAGCAGGCCGTAGCCCTTGTCGCGCAGCTCCCGCGACAGGCCGAGCGCCTCCCGATGGTCGATCCGGCCGTTCAGCACCCGCACGGCGCAGGCCGTGCAGCAGCCGTTGCGGCAACTGAACGGCAGGGGGTCGCCCTGCTGTTCGAAGCTGCGCAGGATGTAATCCCCCTCGGGGACCTCGTGGCGAATGGTTCGACCGGCCTGGCGCCAGTGGACCGTGATGGGGTGGGTGGTGGTCATGCTGCTACATTGCCACTCGATTGCCCCATTTTGCCGCTGGAGAGGTGGCCGAGTGGTCGAAGGCGCAGCACTGGAAATGCTGTATAGGGGCAACTCTATCGAGGGTTCGAATCCCTCCCTCTCCGTTTCTCCAGAGCCGACCTTATGGTCGGCTTTTTTGTTGGCTCCCTGGGGCCTCCCAGCCGCCTCCACGGCTGATCGATGGCGCCCTCGGCTGGGTTGGTGTCCAGCTCAGCCGAACCTGCCGCTCACATAATCCTGGGTGGCCTGCTGGTTGGGGGCGTTGAAGATTCGCTCCGTTTCCTCGAACTCCACGAGGTAGCCCACCTTGCCGGAACCTCCCTCCACCGCTTCCGCGTTGAAGAACGCCGTCATGTCCGCCACCCGCACGGCCTGCTGCATGTTGTGGGTCACGATCACAATCGTGTAGCTGCGCTTGAGCTCGTGCATCGTTTCCTCGATCTTGAGGGTCGAGATCGGATCCAGGGCCGAGCAGGGTTCATCCATCAGGATCACCTCCGGCTCGGTGGCGATGGCCCGGGCGATGCAGAGGCGCTGCTGCTGACCGCCGGAGAGGGCCAGGCCGCTCTCCTTGAGTTTGTCCTTGCATTCATCCCACACGGCGGCCTTGCGCAACGCGCGCTCCACCAGATCATCCATGTTGCCTCGGTAACCGTTGATCCTGGCACCGAAGGCGATGTTTTCGTAGATCGTCTTGGGGAAGGGGTTGGGTTTCTGAAACACCATCCCGATCCGTCTGCGCACCTCCACCGGATCCACGCGCCTGTCGTAGATGTCGTGACCATCGAACACCACACGGCCCTTGAGGTGGCAACCGGGGATGAGGTCGTTCATTCGGTTGATAGCCCGCAATACGGTGGATTTCCCACAACCCGACGGACCGATGAACGCCGTTACCTTGCCGCGGGGAATGTCCATGTAGACATCCCTTACGGCTTCGAAGTTGCCGTAGGAGATGGTGACTCCATCGAGCGACAGGCAGATGTCGTCGTTGTTGGGTTCGGGTGCGCTCGTGCCCATGCTGATGGAGGGAGCCGTGTTCATGGAGTGGAGTTCGGGAAGTCGCGATGAAGGATCAGGAGGGATGGGTTAGGTGCGGGTGAGGCTGCTGAGCCAGCGGGCCAGGAGATTGGCCAGCAGAATCATGATCACCAGCACGAAGGAGGCTGCCCAGGCGAGTTCGTTCTGGGCCTCATAAGGCATGATGGCGAAGTTGAAGATCAACACCGACATGGTGGCAATCGGGTTGAAGATCCCGTCTGGCCAGAAGGGTGAGAACAGGGCCGTGAAGATCAGCGGCGCGGTTTCCCCTGCCGCCCTGGCAATCCCGAGCACGATCCCCGTGGCGATGGGGGTGAAGGCGGCCGGCACGGTGATGCGCATCACCGTGACGAATTTGGAGGCCCCCACCCCGTAGGCCCCCCAGCGCAGTTCCTGCGGAACGAGCTTCAGCCCCTCGTCGGTGGTCTTGATCACGGTGGGCAGCATGAGGGTGGCCAGGGCGATACCACCAGCCACGGCGCTGTAGCTCTGGTTGAAGAAAATCCGGGTGGCCACCACCACCCCATAGACGAACACGCCGCAGATGATCGAGGGCACGCCGGCCAGCACGTCGTTGCCGAAGCTCACGAAGCGCGCGAACCAACCCCGCTGCGAATATTCGGTGAGGTAGATCCCTCCACCGACACCGATGGGGACGGCGATCAGGGAGGCGATCAGCGTCACCATCAGCGTGCCCAGAATGGCGTTGCCGATACCTCCACCCTCCAGCCCTGGCGCGGGCGGCAGCTGGGTGAACAGGCCCAGGCTGATCAGCCTCCCGCCTCGGATCAGCACGTACACCAGCACCAGGAAGAGCGGCAGTACGGCGCAGGCGGCGAAGAGGCCGGCGATTCCGGTGCAGAGGCGGTTGAGGCGGTTGCGGCCGAGCGACCTGTCGAACTGCAGGGGGCGCCGCACAAAGAGGCTCTCCGGCGGATCAGGTTCGCCGCCGGAGGGTTTGAACTCCCTTCTGTGCCTGGCCAGGGTGGGGCTGATCACGATCGCGGTGGTTCAGTAGCGGAGGCTGAGCCGACGAACCAGCCACTGGGCCAGCACATTGACGAGGAAGGTGAGCAGCATCAGAACAAGGGCTGCATACATCAGGGCCGACACCTGGATGCCGCTCGCTTCACCGAACTGGTTGGCGAGCATGGCGGCGATCGTATTGCCGGGAGCCAGCAGCGAGAAGCTGAAGTTCAGGGCGTTACCGATGATCATGGTCACGGCCATGGTCTCACCCATGGCCCGGCCCAGGGCGAGCATGACCCCTCCGGTGATGGCGGAAATGGCGGCTGGCAGGATGACACTGCTGATGGCCCCCCAGCGGGTTGTGCCAACCCCGTAGGCCCCCTGGCGCAGCTCCGCGGGTACCTGGTTGAGCGCATCCCGCGATATCGCCGTGATGATCGGCAGGATCATCACCACCAGGATGAGGATGGCCGGGGCCATGCCGGGGCCCTTGGCTGAGGTGTCGAACAGCGGAGACCAGCCCAGCAGTTGGTGCAGCAGGTTCAGCACTGGCCGGATGGCCGGCTCCATCACGAAGATCGCCCAGAGGCCCAGCACCACGGACGGGATGGCGGCGAGCAGCTCCACCATCAGGCCGATCGCCTCGCGTACCACGCGGGGCACCAAGTCTTCGGTGATGAAGATCGCGGTGCCCACGCCCAGGGGAACGGCGATCAGCAGGGCCAGCAGGGACGTGACCAGGGTGCCGTAGATGGCGATCAGGGCGCCGTACTGCTCGTTGACCGGATCCCATGCCGAGGTGGTGAGGAAGCCGAGCCCGAAGCTGGCGATGGCTTCGCGGGAACCCTGGAGCACCACCAGGAAGATGCCCAGCAGCACGATGGCCACCACCGCGGCCAGGCTCAGGGTGAGCTGGCGGAAGCCGATGTCCAGCAGTTTCTCCGCCGGTGGCCTGCGGCGCAGGGTGAAGGCATCGTCGCGATCCCCCGAGAGCGCCTCAGCTGAGGCCGCTGGTAGGAGTTCGCCTGTCATGGAGATCGGGTTGCGTTGGGGCCAGCCCGGGCCAGGCCGTTCCGCGCCGAATCTACGAAGGAAGGCATCTGCTTGCCTTAAGCCGTGATTAACGGCTGTCAGCCCGGTAGTTTTGGGGCGCCAGACGGGTGACGGGGCCGCACTGTTCATGGGTCGCATCGTCGGCATCGACCTGGGAACCACCAATTCGGTGGTGGCCGTGCTCGAGGGTGGCCGCCCCGTGGTGATCGCCAGTGCCGAGGGCAGCCGCACCACGCCGTCGGTGGTGGGGTTCAGCCGCGATCAGGAACTGCTGGTGGGGCAGCTGGCCCGCCGCCAGCTGGTGCTCAATCCCCGCAACACCTTCGCCAACCTCAAGCGCTTCGTGGGGCGCCAGTGGGAGGAACTCGAGGAGTCGAGCCTCGGCGTGCCCTACACCATCCGGGCCAACGACCAGGGAAACGTGCGGGTGGTCTGCCCGGCCACCGAGCGGGAGTATGCCCCCGAGGAGCTGGTGGCCAGCGTCCTGCGCAAGCTGGCCGACGACGCCGCCACCTACCTGGGGGAGCCGGTCGAGGCGGCGGTGATCACGGTGCCGGCCTACTTCAACGACGCCCAGCGCCAGGCCACCCGCGATGCCGGCCGACTGGCGGGCATCAGCGTGGAGCGCATCCTCAACGAACCCACCGCTGCCGCACTGGCCTACGGCTTTGATCGCTCGGCCGTGAAGCGCGTGCTGGTGTTCGACCTGGGCGGCGGCACCTTTGATGTCTCCGTGCTGCGCATCGCCCAGGGGGTCTTCGACGTGAAGGCCACCAGTGGAGACACCCAGCTCGGCGGCAACGACTGGGACCGTCGCATCGTCGACTGGCTGGCCGATGCGTTCGAGAAGGAGCATGGCCTCGACCTGCGGCGCGACCGCCAGGCACTCCAGCGCCTCACCGAGGCGGCGGAGAAGGCCAAGATCGAGTTGAGCGGTGTGCAGAGCACCCCCATCTCCCTTCCCTTCATCGCCACCGGCAGTGAGGGGCCCCTCCACATCGAGACCACCCTCGAGCGGCGCACCTTCGAGGCCCTCTGTCCCGACCTGCTCGACCGCCTGCTGCGCCCCGTGCAGCGGGCCCTGCGCGATTCCGGGCTGGCGGCCGACGAGATCGACGATGTCGTCCTGGTGGGCGGCTCCACCCGCATGCCGATGGTGCAGGAGATGGTGCGCACCCTCATCCCGCGGGAGCCGTGCCAGTCGGTGAATCCCGACGAGGTGGTGGCGATCGGTGCGGCGGTCCAGGCCGGGATCCTCACCGGGGAGCTGCGGGATCTGATGCTCAACGACGTCACGCCCCTCTCCCTCGGGCTCGAGACGATCGGTGGGGTGATGAAGGTGCTGATCCTCCGCAACACGCCCATCCCCGTGCGCAAGAGCGATCTGTTCAGCACCTCCGAGGCGAACCAGAACTCCGTGGAGATCCACGTGGTGCAGGGGGAACGGCAGATGGCGGCCGACAACAAGAGCCTGGGGCGTTTCCGCCTCTCCGGCATTCCCCCGGCTCCCCGGGGTGTGCCCCAGGTGCAGGTGTCGTTCGACATCGATGCCAACGGTCTGCTGCAGGTGTCGGCCACGGACCGCACCACCGGCCGCCAGCAGAGCGTCAGCATCCAGGGGGGCTCCAACCTCAGCGAGGAGGAGATCGCCCGGCTGATCGAGGAGGCGGAACGCAAGGCTGCCGAAGACCGTCGCAAGCGGGCGGCCGTCGACCGCCGCAACAAGGCCCAGACCCTGGTGGCCCAGGCGGAGCGGCGCCTGCGCGACGCGTCCCTGGAGCTGGGGCCCTACGGCGCGGAGCGCCAGCAGCGCAGCGTGGAGATGGCCCTGCGCGATGTGCAGGATCTGCTGGCCCTCGAGGAGCGCGGCAGCACCGACCCCGGCGAGCTCGACATGGCGGTGAGCCAGCTGCAGGAGGCGCTCTTCGGCCTCAACCGCCGTCTGCTCAGCGAGCGTCGCTCCGAGCAGGGCCCCCTGCAGGGGCTGAAGAACACGCTCGGCTCGCTCAAGGATGAGCTGTTCGCCGATGACGACTGGGACGACTGGAGCCGTCCGGGCAGCGATCCGTGGGCGATGCCGCCGGGGCGTGACCGCGGCGCGCTCTCGGGCGCCGACCGCTACGGCAGCTGGGAGCGCACCCCCTCCCGCGCCCTTCCGGAGGACCGCTACCGGGAGGATCGTTACCGGGAGGACCGCTACCGGGAGGATCGCTACGGCGAAGCGCGTTACCCCGAAGCGCGTTACCCTGCAGACCGCTATCCCCAGGTTCGCGACCCGGAGTACGGCGACCCGGAGTACCGCGATGCCGGCAGCCGCTTCGAGGAGCAGCGCTTTCGGGGCGAAGCCCCGCCCGAGCGTCGCTACGGCGCCGAGCGGTCCGCTTCCCCATCGCGCCCGCCGGCCCGGGTTCCGGACGACGATCCCTGGGGTGACGTGTAGCCGCGGTGAGTCACAGCCCGATTGCGCCCCCTGACTACTGGCGTGTGCTGGGGATCGAGCCCGGCGCCGATGCCGCCACGCTGAAGCGGGCCTTCCGCACCCAGGCCCGCCGCTGGCATCCGGATCTCAACGGCAACGATCCCGTTGCCGAGGACCAGTTCAAGCTGGTGAACGAGGCCTATGCGGTCCTCTCCGATCCCCTGCGGCGGCGCGCCTGGGAGCGGGGCGAGACCCAGGCCGAGCAGGGCCCGGCGGATCCCTTCGCCACGGGGTTCCCCAGCTTTGAGGACTACCTGGCCGAACTGTTCGGCGAGCGTCCTGGACGGGGGGACGTGGCTGAAGCCGCCGAGGCCCCGGCGGAAGAGGACTGGCCGGGCCCGCCGCCCGCCGAGCCGGCCGGATCCGTGACCCCTTCCCCGGCACCCCCGCCCCCGGTGCAGGCCTCCAGCGATGACGAGAGCCTCGTGGACCTCAGCCCGGAGCAGGCCCTGCAGGGGGAGCGCGTGGAACTCGAACTGGCGGATGGCACCTGCGTCGAGGTCTGGACACCGCCCCTGGCAGGGGATGGCTGGCGGCTGCGGCTCGCCGGCGTCACCCCTGGAGGCGGTGACCACTTCCTCCACCTGCGGGTGCGCACCGCGGAGGGCCTGCGCATTGACGGCCTGCGGGTGCTCTACCCCCTCGAGCTCACCCCCGCGGAAGCGGCCCTCGGCTGCCGTGTGGTGGTGCCGACCCTGCGGGGCCCCGTCAAACTCACGGTGCCCCAGGGCTCCTCCAGCGGCCGGCTGCTGCGGCTGCGCGGCCGTGGCATGGAGTGGGGCAGCCAGCGGGGCGACCAGCTCGTGGAGGTGAGGATCGTCGTTCCGGACCAGCTCGACGACGCCGAGATCGCCCTGTACCGCCGTCTCCAGGAACTCGCCGAACTGGCGTCCCGGGAGGCGTCCCAGGAGGCTGCCGGAGCCTGAGCCGACGCCCCCTGTCCGGCTCTCGATCGGGCCGCGGTGACACACTGAGGGACCCGCCGCACTTCCATCACCATCCATGCCGGTGCACGTGCTGCTGTTCGACCCCGGGACCGATCAGGAGGGCATCCACTCCCTTGAGATCGGCGGCCGCACGGTGGTGCTGCTGTTCGAGGCCCGCGACGACGCCGAGCGCTATGCCGGACTGCTCGAGGCCCAGGACTTTCCCGTCCCCACCGTCGAAGCCCTGGACCGGGAGGAGATGGAGGCCTTCTGCCGCCAGTCCGGCTACGAGGCCCGCTTCGTCCCCGTCGGCTTCCTGCCCCAGACCCCGGAGGAGCGCCTGCTGATCGCCCCGCCCGAGCGCAACATGGACGTGGAGCACTGGCAGGACGAGCCTGCCGCCGGGGCCGCTCCGTCCTCCGGTTCGGCAGTCGCCGATCCGCCACCCGATGCGGCTCCGGAGGCGAGCCGTGAGCCGATCAGCTCCGGGGACCCCGAGCTCGAGGCCTTCCGCCGCCAGCTGGAGGGTCTGCTGTGACGGCCCAGGCCTCGGCGGGTCGGGATCGGGGCCACCTGCTCACCGAGCAGGCCAATCCGCTCAGCGAGCACCTCGACACCCTGCCCACGCCGGAGCTGGTGGCGCTGTTCTGTGAGAACGACCGCGAGCCCCAGCGGGCCGTGGCCGCCGCCGCCCCTGCCCTGGCCGCCGCCGTCGACGCCATCACGGCGCGTCTGCAGGCCGGCGGGCGCCTCTTCTACCTGGGCGCCGGCACCTCGGGCCGGCTGGGGGTGCTGGACGCGGCCGAGTGTCCCCCCACCTTCTGCACCCCGCCTGAGCTGGTGCAGGGGGTCCTGGCCGGCGGTGCGCCGGCGCTGCTGCGCAGTTCCGAAGGCCTGGAGGACCTCTTCGACGCCGGCCGCCACGATCTCGAGGCACGGGGATTCACAGCGGCCGACTGCCTGGTGGGCATCGCGGCCGGCGGTACCACCCCCTACGTGCTCGGCGGGCTCAGCCACGCCCGCGCCATCGGTGCCCTTGCCATCGCCATGGCCTGCGTGCCCGCCGACCAGGTGCCGATGCCGGCGGAGATCGACATCCGCCTGCTCACCGGCCCGGAGCTGCTGGCCGGCTCCACCCGGCTCAAGGCCGGCACGGCCACCAAGATGGCGCTCAACATCCTCTCGACCGGCGTGATGGTGCGGCTGGGCAAGGTGCACGGCAACCGCATGGTGGATGTGGCCGTGACCAACGCCAAGCTCGAGGATCGGGCCCTGCGCATCCTGCGGGACCTGGCGGGGGTCGAGCGGGAGCGGGGCGCCGAGCTGCTCGCCCAGAGCGGTGGATCGGTGAAGCTGGCCCTGCTGATGGCGGCGGCTGGGCTCGAGGCGCCCGAGGCCGCCCGGCAGCTGGAGCGCCACGGTCCCCGCCTGCGCGATGCGCTCGCTGCCTGCGGCGCCAGCTTCAGTCCGGGTACGGCCCCCAGTAGGGCGATGTGAACAGGTCGACCCGGCGGCGGGTTTCGGCCGGCACGTGCTCCGCTGGGGTCATCAGGGCATGGCGCAGGGCGTGGTGAGCGCTGCTGGCGGGGCGGAGCTCCCCGACCCGCGCGGCGGCCTGGCGCACGATCTGCTGGGCCAGGGCGGCATTGGCGCGCAGGTTGTCGATCACCAGCTCCACCGTCACCGACGCGTGTTCCTGGTGCCAGCAGTCGTAGTCGGTCACCATCGCCAGCGTGGCGTAGGCCATTTCGGCCTCCCGGGCCAGGCGGGCTTCGGTGTGGTTGGTCATCCCGATCACGCCGCAGCCCCAGCTGCGGTAGAGCTCCGATTCCGCCCGGGTGGAGAAGGCCGGCCCCTCCATGCAGAGATAGGTGCCGCCACGGTGCAGCTGGCGCCCGGGGGGCATCAGGCTGTCTCCCACATCGGCCAGCAGCCGGCTGAGCACCGGGCAGTAGGGATCGGCAGCCGTCACGTGGGCCACGACACCCCCGCCGAAGAAGCTGAGCGGCCGCTGGTGGGTGCGGTCGATGAACTGATCGGGCACCATCATGTCGAGGGGGCGGTACTGCTCCTGCAGGGACCCCACCGCGGACACCGACAGCACCCACCGCACCCCCAGGGACCGCAGGGCCCAGAGGTTGGCCCGGTAGGGCACCTCCGTGGGCGTGTAGCTGTGGTGGCGTCCGTGGCGCGCCAGGAAGACCACCTCCAGGTCGTCGATGCGCCCGAGCCGCAGCGTGTCCGAGGGCGGGCCGTAGGGCGTGTCCACCTGGATCTCCCGCACCTCCTCGAGCCCGTCCATCGCGTAGAGCCCGCTGCCTCCCAGCACCCCCAGCCGGGCCCCGCCCAGATCGGTGCTGACGGGTTGGGCTGGGGAGGTGCTGCTCATCGGCGGATGGCGGGCGGAGGGAGAACCGACCCCCCATTTTCATCACAGCCCCATACAGTCGGCCTTTGCTCTCCTGCCACCGTGACCAAAGCCCTGATGGAGACGGACGCCGGCACCATCACGCTCGAACTCTTCGAGGCCGATGCGCCCAACACCGTCGCCAATTTCACCAAGCTGGCGAAGGAGGGTTTCTACGACGGCCTCGCCTTTCATCGGGTGATCCCCGGCTTCATGGCCCAGGGGGGGTGTCCGAACAGCCGTGAGGGTGCGCGCGGGATGGCCGGCACCGGCGGCCCCGGCTACACGATCGACTGTGAGATCAACGGCCAGAAGCACCAGGCCGGCACCCTGGCGATGGCCCATGCCGGCAAGAACACCGGCGGCTCGCAGTTCTACATCTGCCACGGTGCCCAGCCCCATCTCGATGGGGTCCACACCGTCTTCGGCCTGACTGGAGACATGGATGTGGTGATGGCCCTCAAGAACGGCACCCGGATCAACAAGCTCACCATCCAGGACTGACCGGCCAGGATCCGGCGCTGCGCTGGGGCTCAGCGCCAGATCACAAACACCTCGGCCTGCAGATCGAGTCCCCTGGCGGCTCCGGAGCTGAGCTCCGCCAGGGGCCGCCGGGTCGGCTCGAGGTCCACGCTCGGGTGGTTGCCCCGCTGGGCATCGGGTCGGAGCAGCAGCCCCACGCTGCGGCTGTGGGGCCACCCGGCCAGGCGCTGCAGCAGCGTTGCCATGCCGGCCGCCGACAGGCTGCCCGCAGGCTGATCACCGGGGCCGATCAGCACCGCCAGGCTGGGATGGTTCAGCAGGGCCAGCAGGCGGGGATGCTCCTCCCGCTCCAGCAGCAGGCCCTGCTCCAGGGCCCAGGCCTGCAGTTGCTCCAGCCGCTGGGCGAGCAGCCGCTCATCCGGTTCCTCCGACCCGGTGTCCCCCGTCCAGGCCAGCACGGCCGTGGGGCCCAGGGGGCAGCTCGGTCCATCCCCCATCAGGTGCCCCAGCTTGGAGCGCTTGACGGCCAGGTAGTCGGCGTTGTGGGCGCTGGCATCCATCACCAGCGGCACCCGGTCCTCCACCTGCAGGCCGTAGCCCCCCAGGCCGGCGATCTTGCGGGGGTTGTTGGTGATCAGCCGCAGCCGATGCACGCCCAGGTCGCTGAGGATCTGGGCTCCCACACCATAGTTGCGGAGGTCGGCGGGAAAGCCGAGGCGCTCGTTGGCCTCCACGGTGTCCAGGCCCGTGTCCTGCAGGGAGTAGGCCTTGAGCTTGTTGATCAGGCCGATGCCGCGGCCCTCCTGGCGCAGGTACACCACCACCCCTTCCCCGGCGGCCTCGACCATCCGCAGGGCGGCCTCCAGCTGGGGCCGACAGTCGCAGCGGAGCGATCCGAAGGCATCGCCGGTGAGGCACTCGCTGTGCACCCGCACCAGCACCGGCCCCGTGGCCTGCTCCGGATGGCCTTTCACGATCGCCACGTGCTCGCTGCCGTCCAGCTCGTTGCGGTAGCCGATGGCGCGGAAGCTGCCGAAACTGCTGGGCAGCGCCGCCTCGGCCTGCCGTCGCACGAACCGCTCGGTGTCCAGGCGGTAACCGATCAGGTCGGCGATGTTGATCAGCCGCAGTCCATGGCGGCGGGCATAGGCGGCCAGCTCGGGCAGCCGGGCCATGGACCCATCGGCGTTCTGGATCTCGCAGATCACCCCGGCGGGGTAGAGGCCCGCCAGCCGGGCCAGGTCCACGGCGGCCTCGGTGTGGCCGGCCCGCTTGAGCACGCCCCCCTGGCGGGCGCGCAGCGGGAAGATGTGCCCCGGCCTGCGCAGGTCCTCCGGCCGGGTGGCGGGATGGATGGCCACCTGGATCGTGCGGGCCCGGTCCTCGGCGGAGATGCCCGTGCTCACCCCGTTCTCCGGGCCGGCGTCCACACTCACCGTGAACGCCGTCTGGTTTTCGTCGGTGTTGCGATCCACCATCAGGGGCAGATCGAGGGCGTCGAGCCGTTCGCCCTCCATCGCCAGGCAGATCAGCCCGCGGGCCTCGGTGGCCATGAAGTTGATCTGTTCGGGGGTGGCGAACTGGGCCGCACAGATCAGATCGCCCTCGTTCTCGCGGTTCTCGTCGTCGACGACGACGATCGATTCGCCGTTGCGGATCGCCGCCAGGGCATCGGCGATGGCATCGAAACGGATCTCCCTCGCCGCGCCCGGCGCCGATCCCGGCGGCGGGGTGGACCCGGTGCTGGCGGACGACTGGTTGCGCAGAAGGGTCAACGCGGGCGGTGGGGCCGAAGGACCCGGGCGCAATCATCCTTTATAAAGCCCGGGACGTACTCCCCTCCGGGGCTTCGCCATGGCCAGCAAGCGCGTTGCGGTGATCGGTGCCAGTGGCTATGGCGGTCTCCAGACCCTGCGGCTGCTGCACGACCATCCGGACCTGAGCGTCACCTTCCTGGGCGGGGAGCGCAGCAGCGGCAAGCGCTGGAGCGAGCTGACCCCCTTCCTGCCCCTGCCCGGCGATCCGGTGGTGCAGAACCCGGACCCGGACGCCATCGCCGCGGCCGCCGACTTCGCCGTGCTGAGCCTGCCCAACGGCCTGGCCGCCCAGCTCGTGCCCGCTCTGCTGACCCGCGGCGTGCGGGTGGTGGACCTCTCTGCCGACTACCGCTACCGCTCCCTGCAGACCTGGAAGGAGGTCTACAGCAGTGAAGCCCTGGCCCTCAACCGCGGCGACGAGGATCTCTGCGCCGAGGCGGTCTACGGCCTGCCGGAGTGGGAGGAGCGGCGGATCCGCAGCGCCCGGCTGGTCGCCGCCCCCGGCTGCTTCCCCACCGCGTCGCTGCTCGGTCTGCTGCCCCTGCTCAAGCAGGGACTGATCGAGCCATCGGGCATCGTCATCGATGCCAAGACCGGCACCAGCGGCGGCGGGCGGGCGGCCAAGGAGCACCTGCTGCTGGCCGAGGCCTCCGAGGCGATCGCCCCCTACGGCGTCGTCGGCCACCGTCACACCAGCGAGATCGAGCAGATCGCCAGCCAGGTGGCCGGCCAGCCCATCCAGCTGCAGTTCACCCCCCACCTGGTGCCGATGGTGCGCGGCCTGCTGGCCACGGTGTACTGCCGCCTGCGGGATCCGGGTCTCACCGCCGACGACTGTTCCACGCTGATCCGCACGGCCTACCGCGACGCCCCCTGTGTCGAGGTGCTGCCCGTCGGCACCTACCCCTCCACCAAGTGGGTGCGTCAGACGAACCGTGCCCTGATCGGCGTGCAGGCCGATACCCGCACCGGCCAGCTGATCGTGATGGGTGCCATCGACAATCTGGTGAAGGGCCAGGCCGGCCAGGGGGTGCAGTGCCTCAACCTGATGGCGGGCCTCGCCGCCACCACGGGCCTCCCCCTACTGCCCTTCTACCCCTAGGGCGCGGTCCAGGTCGCGGGCTGCCAGCCGCACCCCCAGGGGCAGGATCCGATGTTCCTGGCGGCGGATCCTGGCGGCGAGCTGCGCGTGGCTGTCGCCGGGAAGCACGGGCACCGCGGCCTGCACCAGGATCCGACCGGCGTCGACGGCCTCGCTCACCAGATGCACCGTGCAGCCGCTCAGTTTCACGCCGGCCGCCAGGGCCTGCCCCACCGCATCCATGCCGCGGAAACTGGGCAGCAGGGAGGGGTGGATGTTCACCAGCCGGTCCGGGAAGGCCTGGATCAGGGTCGGCGTGACGATCCGCATCCATCCGGCCATCACCACCAGATCCACCGCCGCCTGGCGAAAGGCCTCGATCAGGGCCCGGTCGAGGGCCTCGCGGCTCGGCTGTTCGCGGTGATCGAGCAGCCGGCAGGGCACCCCGAGCCGTTCCGCCCGGACCTGGGCGCCGCAGCCCCGGTTGTTGACCACCAGCAGGGCCATCTCGGCGGCCAGCCCGCCCGCCCGGGCCGCGTTCACCAGGGCCTCGAAGTTGCTGCCCTCCCCCGAGGCCATCACCCCGAGCCGAAGCGGTCGGCCCTGGTGGAGCGAATCCGCCGGTTCCTGCGGTGGCAACGGCCACTGGATGCTGGGCCCGTGATCGCTAGGGTCGGTCAAAGCGGGCATCGGGTCCATGTCCCATCTCTCCATCCTGCCAACGGTGCTGCGTGACACCGAGGGCCTGGCCGCCAGCCTGCGGGCCCTCGGCCTGACGCCCATCCGGGGGGGCAGCCTCGCGGGTTTCGGCGGCGAACGCCAGCCGGTGCTGCTCCAGGTGGCTCTGGAGGACGATCTCGCCCTGGGCTGGACCCGCCAGGTTGATGGAACCCTGGCGCTGGTCGGGGATCTTCAGAAGATCAGCCGCAGCCGTTCCCTGCAGGAGCTGCTGGGGTGCATCACCCGCGGCTATGCCGCCCGCATGGCCCTCGCCGCGGCCGAGCAGTTCACGGATGCCCACGTGAGCGTCAGCCCCTGACCCTGCTGCGGTGCCCCTGTCGTCCTTGCCGGCCTTCGAATTCGATTTCCTCGGTGCCCTGTCCCATCAGGTGACTGTCCGGCTTCAGCACCGCCCCCGCCGTTCCTGCCTCCGCTTCTCCCTTCCCGCCTGGACTCCAGGCTCCTACCTGATCCGCGATTACGTCAGCCAGCTGGAGGGTCTGGAGGTCACCCAGCAGGAGCGCATCCTGCCCGTGAGGCGCACGGGCACCAGTGCCTGGCAGCTGGATCTGCCCAGCCTGGAGCCGGTGGAGATCCGTTACCGGATCCTGGCCAAGGATCTGACCGTGCGCACCTGCCACTGCGACGCCGACCATGGCTTCCTGGCCCTGGCCGCGGTGGCGCTGGAGCTCGAGGGCGAGCGCTGGAGCCCCCATCGGCTGCGGCTGTGCCTGCCCGAGGGCTGGCAGCCCTTCGTGCCCCTGCCCGCCGACCCGGACGGGGGGTGGACTGCCCGCGATTTCGACCAGCTGGTCGACACCCCGATCGAGGTCGGTCCCCATGCCGCCCACTCCTTCGGTGTGGCCGGCGTGCCCCACCGCTGGGTCAGCTGGGGCCGCACCCTGGGTGGGGCCGATCCGGTCGCGGAGGATCCCGGCTGGCTGGCCGATGTGGAGCAGGTGTGCCTGGCCTGCTGCCGCCTGATGGGGGTCGAGAGGCCGGCGGCGGACCACTACCTGTTCGTGCTCCACCTCAACGACAACGGCTACGGCGGCCTCGAGCACGACGCCAGCACGGTGCTCCAGTACGGACGCCGGCGCCTGGCCCAGCCCGATGGCCGCCGCAAGCTGCTCCAGCTGGTGGCCCACGAATACCTCCACCAGTGGAACGTGCGGCGGCTGCGGCCGGCCGAACTCATCCCCTACGACTACAGCCGGCCCGTGGTCATCCCGACCCTCTGGTTTGCTGAGGGAGTCACGAGCTATGTGGATCAGCTGCTGCCCCACGCCGCGGGGTGCTGCAGCGAAGAGGAGGTGCTGCGCGATCTCGCCAGCGACCTGAGCCGCTACCTGCTCACCCCGGGGCGCCGGGTGCAGAGCCTGCGCCAGAGCGGCGAGGAAGCCTGGGTGAAGCTCTACCGGGCCGATGCCCATGCCCCGAACAACCAGATCAGCTACTACCTGAAGGGGGCGGTGCTCTCCCTGGTGCTGGACCTGCACCTGCGCCGTCACGGCAGTGCCCTGCCCGTGGTGCTGCGCGACCTCTGGCGCCGCCTGGGGGCGGCCGGCCGGGGCTACCACGAGGAGGATCTGGTGGCCGCCTTCGCAGCGCAGGCCCCCGATCTGCAGCTGCTGCTGCCGGCCTGGCTGCGCGGCCTGGAGGATCCCCCGCTCGCGTCCGCCCTGGGCTTCGTCGGGCTGAAGCTCGAGCCCGCCACCGCACCGCTCCAGTGGGTGGGCTGGCAGCTGCAGGCCGCACCGCAGGGCTTGACGCTGCAGCGTCTCGTGCGTGACGCTCCTGCCCAGAGCGCTGGGCTGACGGTGGGCGACGAACTGCTGGCCCTGGACGGGTGGAGGCTTCGCCAGCCGGAGGATCTCACGGCCCTGCTCCCGCCGGACCGCCCGCCTGTTGCGCGCACCGTGCTCTACAGCCGCGACGGTCAGGTGCGCACCACCCGGCTGCTGCCGGAGCCGCCGGCCGTGGACCACTGGAGCCTCGTCTGCGATCCCGAGGCCTCCGAGGCGGCGGCGGAGCGGCGTCGCCGCTGGCTCACCCTGGAGCTGCCATGACCCTGCGCCGACAGCCGCTTGTCCTGGCAGGGCTGGCCTCCGGCATCCTCGGCCTCGGCGGCATTGGCTGGCTGGCTCGTGACCTCTCCAACTCCGAAGGGCGCCGGGGTCAGGCCTCCCTGCTCGAACTGCTGGAGGAGGTGCGCCAACCCCCGATGGCTCCGAAGCCGGGTCGCCGCAATGCCCCATCCCCCCCCGGATCCAGAGCCTGGGCCTCACCCCTGCGCCGCAGCTGCCCGCCGGGCGGGGACCAGGGCCGCAGACAGCGGCTTCAGACCCTGCTCACCGAGCTGCGCAGCGCCCCGGTGCGGGTGCGGATCGATCCCACCAACTACGGCAAGCGCTTCAGCCGGGATGCCTTCGGCAACCCGCTCGATCCCACCCCCCGGGTGGTGGTGCTGCACGAGACCGTGTACGGCATCGGCTCCGCGATCAACACCTTCCTCACCCCCCACCCCAGGGATGAGGACCAGGTCAGCTACCACGCCCTGATCGGCCTGGACGGCAAGGTGGTGCAGCTGCTGGATCCGAGCCAGCGGGCCTTCGGCGCCGGCAATTCCGCCTTCCGGGGCCAGTGGGTGGTCACCAATCCCGAGGTGGGCGGCTCGGTCAACAACTTCGCGCTGCACATCAGCCTCGAGACGCCCCTGGATGGGGAGGACGACGGCCCGCGCCACAGCGGCTACACCGCAGCCCAGTACGACGCCCTGGCCGTGCTGCTGGCCGACTGGATGGAACGCTTCCCCATCCCCCCGGACCACATCACCACCCACCGGGCGGTGGATCTGGGCGGCGAGCGGGCCGATCCCCGCAGCTTTGACTGGAAGGCCCTGGAGAGCAGGCTGGCCACGCTGGGAAGCCTGTGCTGAGCAGCTGGCCCCCTCCGGCTGGGGCTCCGCTTCAGATGAGCGGTGAGACGGGCGGTCGGCGCAGCCCGTAGAGCATGGCGTGGAGTTCGGGGTCCTGCATCGAGCGCAGGATGCGCCGGGGATAGTCGAGCTTGCCGTTGTGGAGATAGGCCAGGGTGGCCAGGGCCTTGGCCTCCCGCGGGCTGGCGCTGGCCTGGAGGACCCGGCCCGGAGGCAGCCCCAGTGCCTTGCTGAGCCGGGCGAACTTGCCCACCAGCAGGCTGATGTTCTGCCTGGGGTCGAGCAGCTGGCGGCGGGCCTCCACGATCTCCTCGGGGGAGGCCTCGGGACTCAGCAGACCCTGGTGCACCATCTCGCCCAGGCCGAGCTGGGCCGGACCGTGGGTGCTGAACAGTCCCGAATGGGCGGCCAGCGGCAGGTCCTCACCCGGCTTGGCATGCCGCATCTCATCGAACAGCACCGCCGTCACCAGCATCGGGTTGATGCCCTGACGGGCGGATTCGCTCAGGATGGTGGGCCGCAGTTCCTCGATGCGGGCCAGGGTGTGGTTCCGCAGCGGCTGGAGCTGGTCGATGCCGCTGGTGAACAGCTGGGCGATCCGCGGCTGGGGACCATGCACCCCGAAACGACGCTGCAGCTCCTGGAGTTCGCTGGCGGAGAACTGGAGCGGGTCGCCCCCCTCACCGGGCGTGGAGGGGTGGAGCAGGGGTGCCTGCGCCCCGTGCTGGAGGCGGGACGGCGTCTGCGGCTCCGGCCCTCGGTTGACGGGAAGGGCGGCCACCAGGGCCAGGGCCATCACCAGCCCCACCCGCCTCGGCAGCGCCACTCGCTTCGGCAGCGCCGGCCTCCGTTCCGGGCGCCCCAGTCCCCGCCGCCCGGGTCCCCGTCCGAGGCGGACCGGCAGCAGGGAGAAGGGTTTCCCCACAGCGGCGAGAGGGGGCACAAATACCTATCGAGAAGTTCCTGCATCTTAAGAA
>NZ_JBKKKY020000029.1:0-34810 GCF_046613545.2 Aphanothece microscopica RSMan92
GTTGCTTCTGGTGCTATGGCCTTGGGGTCCAGGCCCTGCTGGCGAGTGCCGCTCCGTTCGCCGGCGTGCTGCTGCTCACCAATCTGCTCACGGCCTTGAACCTCACCCGGGTCTACCGCTCGGTGTTCCTGGGGGACCCGCTGCCCAAGACCCGCCGGACTCCGGAGGTGAACTGGCTCATGGCCCTACCCATGGTGAGCCTCACGGTCCTGGTGCTGCTGACGCCCCTGCTGATCGCCCGGCTCGATCCGGTGCCGGGGATCGCCTCCTTCTCCCCGGCCGTGGGGGTCGCCGTTGCCGGCAGCGGTCTGCTGGGGGTGGGCATCGGCACCGCCATCCCCCAGGACCAGTTCTGGTCACGCTCGATCGTGCAGCCGCTGCGCCGTGTTCAGGACCTGCTGGCCTTCGACTTCTACACCGAGCGCTTCTACCGGGCCACGATCGTGGCCCTGGTCAGCGGGCTGGCGCGGCTCACCGACTGGGTGGACCAGCGGCTGGTCAACGGCCTGGTGAACGGCGTGGGGCGGCTCTCGCTCCAGAGCGCCGAGAACCTCAAGCTGGGGGTGAGCGGCCAGTTGCAGTCGTACGTGCTCACGGTGATCGTGGCGATCGTGCTGCTGCTGGCCTCGCTGAGCTGGCTGGCCGGGGGGCTGCCATGACCCCACCACCACTTCCACTGCTGACGCTGCTGCTGCTGCTGCCCTTCCTCGGCAGCCTCGCCCTGCTGGCCTGGCCCGGCCAGGTCAGCGCCGCCAGGCTGCGCGCAGGCTGCATCGCCCTGCTGGTGGCCCAGCTCCTGCTCAGCCTGGCGCTGCTGCTGTGGTTCAACCCCGCCATGGGGGGGTTGCAGCTCCAGGAGGTGCACCGCTGGGTGCCGGGCATCGGCCTGGACTACCGGCTGGGCGTGGATGGGCTCTCCCTGCCCCTGGTGATCATCAACGCGGGGCTCACCCTGGTCTCGGCGGTGTGCACGCGGGAGTTCAGCCGGCGCCCCAGGCTCTACTTCGCCCTGCTGCTGCTGATCAGCGGGGCGGTCAACGGGGCCTTCCTGGCCGACAACCTGCTGCTCTTCTTCCTGTTCTACGAACTCGAACTGATCCCCCTCTGGCTGCTGATTTCCATCTGGGGCGGGGCCCAGCGGGCCTATGCCGCCACGAAGTTCCTGATCTTCACGGCGGTGTCCGGAATGCTGATCCTGGGTGCCTTTCTGGGGCTGGCGCTGTTCACCGGCAACGTCGACTTCAGCCTCACGCCGGTCACCACGGAGCGGCTGGCGATGGGCAGCCAGCTGGTGCTGCTGGTGGCGCTGCTGGTGGGCTTCGGCATCAAGATGCCGCTGGTTCCCTTCCACACCTGGCTCCCCGACGCCCACACCCAGGCGTCCACCCCCGTGTCGGTGCTGCTGGCCGGGGTGCTGCTCAAGCTCGGCACCTACGGGATGCTGCGCTTCGGCATGGGCCTGTTCCCCGAGGCCTGGGCAGCCCTGTCCCCCTCCCTGGCGATCTGGGCGGCGGTCTCGGTGGTGTTCGGCTCGCTGGCGGCCATCGCCCAGCGCGACATGAAGCGGATGGTGGCCTACAGCTCGGTGGGGCACATGGGGTACATCCTGCTGGCGGCGGCCGCCGCCAGCCCGGTGGGCCTGCTGGGCACCGAGTTTCAGATGGTGAGCCACGGGCTGATCTCCGCCCTGCTCTTCCTGCTGGTGGGCATCGTCTACCGCAAGACCGGCACCCGCGATCTGGAGGTGCTGCGCGGACTGCTGAACCCGGAGCGGGGGTTGCCGCTGACCGGGTCGCTGATGATCCTCGGGGTGATGGCCAGCGCCGGCATGCCGGGAATGGCCGGCTTCATCTCGGAGTTCCTGGTGTTCCGCGGCAGCATCGCCACCTATCCGCTGCCCACCCTGGTCTGCATGGTGGGATCGGGCCTGACGGCGGTGTACTTCCTGCTGCTGGTCAACCGAGCCTTCTTCGGACGCCTGGCCATCACCCCCCCCGGGGATCCGGTCCAGGACGCGCGGCTGGACGTGCAGCTGGTACCGGTGGCCCCCCGGGAGACGGTGCCCGCCATTGCCCTCGCCACCGGGGTTGTGGTGATCGGCCTGGCCCCCGCCGCCCTGGGCCGGCTAAGTGAGGCCACCACGGCCGCCATGGCCGCCCTGCCCTCCCTGGCGGCGACCCTCAGCACCGGAGGCGTGGGCTGATGCCGGTGATTCCCGCCAAGCTCACCTTCGATGGGGGCATGCCCACGGCCGCCGAACTCACCCGTCAGTTGCTGAGCGGCGAAACCCTGCTGGCCGAGCGTGGCGATCACCTGCTGGAGGTGGTGGGGGTGCTGGAGAGCTATGGCGAGGTGCTGGATGCCTACAGCATCAACCTGATCTTTCAGGCAGAGCGGCAGTTCCTCAACCCCTTCCCGATCTTCAAGTATCTCGATGGCGATCCCAGTCCCCGGCGGATCTGGCGGAACCTCAACCACGACCGGATCAACTTCGAATACGCCGAATACTGCATGAAGACCATGCTCTGGCATGGCACCGGAGGCCTGGACGGCTACCTCGACTCGGAGGCGTTCGCCGCCAGCTGCCGCATGATCATCGCCCGCAAGCGGCGGCGGGATCCGCTGCTGGCCCTGCTCGATCCGCTGTTTCCGGCCTTCCTGCCCGAACTGATCCGCACGGCGGCCACCACCCATGCCCTGGGCCAGTTCTGGCGGGTGATGAGCGATCTGTTCCTCGACCTGGCCCGGGCCGAGCGCCAGGGCACGGTGCGCTCGATCGCGGCGGTGGTGGACTTCATCCGTGACGGACTGGTGGCAGCGGCCGCCCATCCGATCACCTACGCGGTGGAGCTCGACGGGGAGCGGCTGTGGGTGCTGCCGCCCGAGGCCGGCCTGACCTTCCTGGTGGACGTGGCCGTGCCCTACGTGGAGGCGGTGTTCCTGCGCGGCACCCCCTTCTTCGGCACGGTGAGCTTCAACGCCCAGGCCCAGCAGATCTCCCCCGACCAGGCCCAGTTCGCCTACGGCGCCCTCTACGCCGATCCCCTGCCCACGATGGGCGCCGGCATCCCGCCGAGCCTGCTGATGCAGGACATGTACCGCCACCTGCCCAAGCCGCTGCATGACTGGTACCTCGAGCGCACCCGGGGGGAAGGTGACATCCGGGTCAAGATCTGCTGCAGCTTCCAGAAATCGATGTTCTGCGTGACCAATGCCGCCATCAACGGCACGATGCCCCATCCGCTGGACAGTCCCGATCCGGCCCACCGGGCCGCCAATCGCGCCCATGCCGCCGCCTGGGCTGCCCGGCTCGCCTCCAGCCGCACCAACTGCCTCTCGGGCCTGACCCGAACGCTGGCCTAGGGTCTCGGAATGGACCAGACCTGGACTCCCCGTCCCAAACCCGAGCGTGCCGAGCGGCTGGAGCGGCGCATTGAATTCGCGGACTATCCGGCCACCCGTGACTTCCTGGAGCGGCTGAACGACCTCTGCGAGGCGGAACAGCGCTTTCCGGACATCAGCTTCGGCCGGACCTACGTGAACCTCACGCTCCGGCCGGATGGGGACGACGTGCCCATCGGAGAGGAGGAACACCGCTTCGCCGCCGCCATCGACGCCCTGACCACTCCCTGACACTGCCCCTGACACCACCGCTGGGCCCACCCATGGACACTGACGGAGCCCCCCGCCCCAGCGCCGCCCAGCCGCCCGACCCCGGCAGGTGCGTGGATCTGCGCGAGGCCTACGAGGGGGCCGGTGTCCAGGAGGTGCTCGACGAACTCGACCGGGACCTGATCGGTCTCCGGCCGGTCAAGGCCCGCATCCGCGAGATTGCGGCACTGCTGGTGGTGAACCGGGCGCGCCAGCAGGTGGGGCTGGAGACGGCGCCCCCCTCGCTGCACATGTCCTTCACGGGGCGACCGGGCACCGGCAAGACCACCGTGGCCGAGCGGATGAGCAAGATCCTGCACGGCCTGGGCTACGTGCGCAAAGGGCATGTGGTGACGGCCACCCGGGATGATCTGGTGGGCCAGTACATCGGCCACACGGCACCCAAGACCCGGGAGATGCTCAAGAAGGCCATGGGCGGCGTGCTGTTCATCGATGAGGCCTATTACCTCTACCGACCGGAGAACGAGCGGGACTATGGCGCCGAGGCGATCGAGATCCTGCTGCAGGTGATGGAGAACAACCGCGATGACCTCGTGGTGATCTTCGCGGGCTACAAGGACAGGATGGACGTGTTCTACCACTCCAACCCGGGGCTCTCCTCGCGGGTGGCCAACCACATCGACTTCCCGGACTACACCGCCGGGGAACTGCTGGCGATCGCCCAGCTAATCCTGGCCTCGGAAAATTATCGCTTCAGTGACTCCGCCCGGGCCGCCTTCGCCGAATACATCCAGCGGCGCATGCAGCTCCCCTTCTTCGCCAATGCCCGCTCGATCCGCAACGCCATCGACCGGGCCCGGATGCGCCAGGCCAACCGTCTGTTCTCCCGGATGGGAACGGCACTCACCCGGCAGGATCTGATGACCCTGGAAGCCGAAGACATCACCGCCTCCCGGGTGTTTCAGGGCGAGGTGGAGGGGCTCGACCCCGCCCAACCGCTGACCTGAGCTGACGGATCAGTTGGGGAAGGGATTGACGCTCGGATAGGCGGGCGGCCGGCGGGTGCCCCCTTCGATGCGGGTACCGCAGGTGATGCCGCCATCACTGTTCGTACGGCAATTCTCGGGCTCCACCCGGGCGCCGGCCGGTGGCGGCGCGCCACGGCGCTGCCAGGTCTGGCTCTGGGCCAGCAGGCTGAGTGGGCACAGGGCCAGGCCGGCCCAGGCCAACAGCACGGTCGCGAGGCTGCGCATAGAAGGGAAAAACGGGGTTTGACCTTACCCGCCTGCACGGCCGGAAAGGGCCTCTAGGGTCGGGAGGATTTTCCAACAGTCCTGTGTTCCAGCCGTCCCGCCTCTCCCTGGTGCTGGCCGTGGCCCTGTCCGGCGCCTCCGTCGTCCTGACCGGCGCAGCAGCCTCCCACGCGGAAACCTGCACCTTCCTGCAGCCGATCGGTGGCGATGGCACCAGTCCCATCGTGTCCAAGACCGTGGGTAGGGCCAAGCTGCTCGGCAAGACGAACTGGAACACCGACTTCGTGGTGGACCAGCCCTACACGAGCTACAAGTTCTTCTTCACCGCCAACTCCTCCGATGCGAGCGCGGAATACCCGGTGGAGGGGTACATGAAGTTCACGGATGGCTCCAACCTGCAGGTGATCAACACCACGATGAATCCGCCGATCGGCAAAGGGCAGGAGTTCGGTCCCTTCCAGGCCGTGCCGGAAAAGCAGGCCAGCCAGATGAACTTCAAGGTGGGGGCGAGCAGCGATCCCGGTGCCCTCGGGTTCAGCTACCGCATCTCGGTGCAGGGCTGCCTCTGAGGAAGGCGGGCCGCGGGCCGGCCTGAGCGCGCCCGGCGGGCTCAGCGGCGCTTGCGGCAGTCGATCTGCAGCAGGTCGCGGACCTGCTGCACCTGCCGGGCCAGCACCGGATCGGCATTGAGCTTCTTTTCGATCTGCTCCACCGCGTACATCACGGTGGAGTGGTCCTTGCCGCCGAAGACCTCACCGATGCGGGGCAGCGACAGGTTCGTGTTCTGACGCATCAGGTACATCCCGACCTGGCGGGCCTGGCTCACGGCCCGCTTGCGGCTGGCACTGCGCATCTCGTCCGGGCCCACACCGAAGACATCGGAAACCTTCTCCAGCACCTGCTCCGGCTTGACCTCCACGTCGCGGCCGGCGGGATCGAGCATCGGGGCCACCGATTCCACCGTCATCGGCAGCCCGGTGATCGAGGCGAAGGCCACGGCCCGCGTCAGGGCCCCCTCGAGTTCGCGGATGTTGGAGGTGAAGCGGCCGGCGATGAACTGGATCAGCTCCCGCGGCAGGGCCATCTGCTCCTGCTCGGCCTTCTTCTGGAGGATGGCCATGCGGGTCTCCAGGTCCGGCGACTGGATGTCGGCGATGAGGCCCATCGAGAAGCGGGAGATCAGGCGCTCCTGCAGGCGGGGGATCTGGCTGGGGGGGCGGTCCGAGGCGATCACGATCTGCCGGCCGGCCTCGTGCAGGGCGTTGAAGGTGTGGAAGAACTCCTCCTGGGTGTACTCCTTGCCCTCGATGAACTGGATGTCATCGACCAGGATCAGGTCCGCGGCCCGGTAGCGATCCCGGAAGGCCTGCATCCCGTCCTGGCGGATCGCCTGGATCAGGTCGTTGGTGAAGGTCTCGGTGGAGACGTAGAAGACCTTGGCCTCCGGATTGATCTCCAGGCGGTAGTGGCCGATCGCCTGCATCAGGTGGGTCTTGCCCAGACCGACGCCGCCGCAGATGAACAGGGGATTGAACTCCCGGCCGGGAGCCTCGGCCACCGCCAGGGCAGCGGCATGGGCCATGCGGCTGTTGGGGCCCACCACGAACCGGTTGAACACGTAGCGGCCGTTCAGGCCCGAGCCGGGTGCCGGGCGCCCCTCGCCAACCCGGCGGCCGGCGGACCCGTTGACACCGCCATGGCCATTGCCGCTGCCGGGGGCATGGCCGCTGCCGGCTGCATGGCCACTGCCGGAGGGCGTGCCGATGGCCGGGGGGGGAACGATCAGGCCGGCGGAGGCGTCGGGATCCGCCGCCGCCGCCACGGTGACCTGGAGGGGACGCCCGGCGATCTCGCTGGCCACCGCCTCGATCGTGTCGAGGTAGTTCTTGCGAAGCCAGCCGCAGGCGAAGCTGTTGGGTGCCAGCAGCTGGAGCCGGCTGCCCTCCAGGCCCTGGCAGCGGGCGGGCCGGATCCAGGTCTCGAAGGTGGGTTTGCTGAAACGGCCCTGGAGGGCCTCCTGAACCTGGTGCCACAGCTGATCTCCCTGCTGCACCGACGGCCCCCTTCCCGGGTGCCGAATATACGCAGATCAGCGGGCCTGAGCGGTCTTAAATGGCGCAATCCCACCCGGACGTCCCACCCCCGATGCACCGCCGTCCCCACTGGCCCAGCGCCGGTCTGATCGCCTCGTTGCTGCTGCTGTCGGGTTGTGCCAATGGCCTCCCCAGACTGCCGGACCTGCCAGGCCTGCCGGGGCGGCAGGAACGGGGAAATGTGCGCATCAGCGACGCCCCGCCGGCACCGCCGCTGCAGCCCAGCAACAACGTCATCGTGGACGCCGTCGAGAAGGTGGGCCCGGCGGTGGTGCGCATCGACACCACCAAGCGGGTGATCAACCCCCTGGGCGGCCTGTTCGGCCGGGGGCCCACCATCCAGCAGCAGCAGGGGCAGGGCTCCGGCTTCATCACCCGCTCCGACGGGGTGCTGCTGACCAATGCCCACGTGGTGGAGGGTGCCAGCGAGGTGAGCGTGACCCTCCCCGACGGTCGCAGCTTCACGGGCAAGGTGCTGGGCAGCGACCCGCTCACGGACGTGGCGGTGGTGAAGGTGGTGGCCACGGATCTGCCCGTCGCGCCGCTCGGGGATTCCACCAGGGTGCGGCCGGGGGAATGGGCCATCGCCATCGGCAACCCCCTCGGCCTGGACAACACCGTCACGGCCGGGATCATCAGCGCCATCCAGCGCACCAACGCCGTGGGCGAGGGCCAGCGGGTGCCCTACATCCAGACGGACGCCGCCGTGAACCCCGGCAACAGCGGCGGCCCGCTGATCAATGACCGGGGCAAGGTGATCGGCATCAACACGGCGATCCGCCAGGCCCCGGGGGCGGGACTCAGCTTCGCCATCCCGATCAACGTCGCCAAGCAGATCGCCGCCCAGATCGTGGAGCGGGGCTACGCCAGTCACCCTTACATCGGGGTCCGGCTCCAGGCGCTGACGCCCCAGCTCGCCCGCGAGATCAACGCCACCACCGACGAGTGCACCCTGCCCGAGGTGAACGGGGTGGTGGTGGTGGATGTGATGCGCGGCAGCCCCGCCGCCCAGGGGGGGCTCAAGCCCTGCGACCTGATCGAGAAGGTGGGCGGCCGCGGCGTGCGCAACCCCTCGGAGGTGCAGCTGGCGGTGGATCAGGGCCGGGTCGGCGAACCGCTGGCCGTGGTGGTGCGGCGCGGCAGCGGCACCACCACCCTGACCCTGCGGCCCGCCGAGTTGCCCCGCCAGGAGTGATCACAACGGGCCCACGGGCCCGCCTGGGGGGCCCCCAGCTCGTGGTGATGGCCCGCTGGCCGGCCGCGGGGCGGTGCAAGAGCCGGCTGGCGGCAGGCCTCGGAGCAGGCCGCGCCGCCGCCATCCAGCGGCAGCTGAGCGACCACACCCTGGCGGTCGCCCGCCGGGCCCGGGAGCGGATCGGCTGCCAGCTGGTGCTGGCCGTGCATGGCCTGGGTGCCCGGGCGAGCCGGCGCTGGGGCCTGGAGCTCGGCTGCGATCGGGCTGTGGCCCAGGGCCGCGGCGGGCTGGGCCTGCGCATGCAGCGGCAGATGCTGCGCGCCCAGGGCGAGGGGGCGGGGCGGGTGGTGCTGATCGGCAGCGACCTGCCCTGCCTGGAGAGTGCCGATCTGGAGGCGGCCTTCGAGGCGCTCACGGCCGCCTCCCTGGTGCTCGGACCGGCGGCGGATGGGGGTTACTGGCTGATCGGCCTGGACCGACCGCGGCCCGGCCTGATGGCGGGGATGCCCTGGGGCAGCCCGGCTGTGCTGGCGCACACCCTGGCGGCGGCGCGGGATCTGGAGCTCAGCCCGCGGCTGCTGCGCCAGCGGCACGACCTGGACCGGGCCATCGACCTGGCTCCCTGGCGCTGAGCCATGGCCACTCCCCAGCCCTGGCTGAGCGTGGTGATCGCGGCCCGCAACGAACGCGAGCGGCTGCCGGCCCTGCTGGCCCAGCTGGCCCACCAGTCCCTGCTGGTGCGGGAGGTGCTGGTCGTGGACGGGGGCAGCAGCGATGGCACCGAGCAGCTGGCCCGACTCGCCGGCGCGCGGCTGCTGCGCTGTGCGCCCGGTCGGGGCCGTCAGCTGGCCCTGGGGGCCCGCGAGGCGCAGGGGCCCTGGCTGCTGCTGCTCCATGCGGACGTGCGCCTGCCGCCCGACTGGGCCCCGCGGGTCGGCCGGGCGCGGGGTCGCCGCAGCGGCGTCGTCTGGTACTTCGACCTGGCGATCGGCAACCGCCACCCCGCCCTCCGGCTCGTGGAGGGGGCCGTGGCCCTGCGCAGCCGACTGCGGCAACTGCCCTATGGCGACCAGGGTCTGCTGCTCCCCCTGGCGCACTACCGGGCCTGCGGCGGCATCCGCCCCATCCCGCTGATGGAGGATCTGGACCTGGTGCAGCGCCTGCGCCGGCGGGGCCGGCTGCTCAGCCTCGGCACCGCCCTGCAGGTGGACGGACGGCGCTGGCGGCAGCGGGGGATCTGGACCACGACCCTCTCCAACGCCCGGCTGCGCAGGGCCTGGCGGCGGGGCGAAGATCCGGAGGCCCTCGCCCGGCGCTACTACGGGACACCGTGACGGCCGGGACCCTTGAAGGGAGCTGGACTCAGGGGGCGTACCAGATCAGGGGGCGTACCAGAAGGCGCAGCGGCGCTCCAGGGGCTCCAGTTCCCAGCCCTGGGCCTGGTAGAAGCCCACCACCTCAGGATCGGCGAACAGGCTGACCCGATCCAGCTCGAGGGCGCGGAGCTGGTCGAGCACGTAGACCATCAGCGCCTTGCCCAGCCCGACGCCCTGGTAGTGGGGGTGCACCGCCACATCCCAGACGGTGGCCTCCACCACGCCATCGCCGGTGCAGCGGGCAAAGCCCACCAGCTTCGGCAGGCGGGGATCATGGCGCCAGAGCCCCACCCTCAGCAGGCTGTGCTGCAGGGCCTTGCTCACCCGGCGCAGGGGGCGGCGGCTCCAGCCCACCGCATCACAGAGCTGCTCCAGCTCGTACAGATCGATCTCCCGCTCGGCACTGAGCACCAGATCGATCTGGGGGTTGGGCGTCGGACAGAGCCGATGCTGCTCCCCGTAGAGAGTGGTGAGGAGCTCGGCCGGAACCACGGACAAGTGGAGGGCGGGATGCCACGATCCTGCCTGATGGCAGCAGCTTCCGCGCAACTGCAGATCGCCGAAGGGCGGTTTCCGGCCGGGCAGCGGCCCCTGCTGGTCGCGTTGCACGGCTGGCTGCTGGCCGGCCGCCTCTGGGATCGGCTGGCCGCCGAGCTCGAACCCGATTGGGAGCTGTGGGCACCCGACCTTCCCGGATTCGGGGGTCGGGAGCGGCCGAAGGGTCTGCAGCCGAGCCTGGCCAGTTACGGCGCCTGGGCGGCCACGGAAAGCCGCCGCAGGGCTGGCGACGGACGGCCGATCGTGCTGATCGGCCACTCCCTGGGGGGCAGTGTCGCCCTCCATGCCGCGGGGCATCTGGATGGTCAGCTCGCCGGGGTCATCCAGATCGCCGTGGGGGGCGGGGTGTACCAGCCCCGGCCCTTTGCCCAGGTGCGTCGCGGCGGTGCAGCCTTCCTGCGTCTTCGCCCCCGCTGGCTGCTGCATGTCCCCGGCAGCGATGCCATCCGGAGTCCGCTGCTGGCCGATCGGCGAGCGGCCCAGGGACTGCTGGCCTGCAGCATGCGCCGCAGCGCCGTGCAGCAGCTGCCCGGCCTGACGGCGGCCCTGCGGGTGCCCAGCCTGTGGATCGCCGGCAGCCGCGACCAGGTGATGGCACCGCGCTACGTGCGCCATCTGGCCGGCTATGCCCAGGGGCACGACCTGGCGATGCTCGAGGGTGCCGGGCACCTGCCGATGCTGGCGCGGGTCCGGGATCTGGGGGACGTCATGCGGCCGTGGCTCGAACAGCTGCCTCCACCCTGGAGTGCCCTGCGCCCGCTGGATGGCGGCGGGGGCCGGCCCTGAGCCGAAGCTCAGCATGATGGAGCCCTGGCGATCCGATCCGGCCCGCATGGAGCTGCCCTGCTTTCACCTCTCCATCCCGGCCGAAGACCTGGATGCCACCGCGGCCTGGTACGGGCGGGTGCTCGGGTGTGTGCCGGGACGCCGCAGCGAGGCCGCCCTGATCCTCGATCTCGGCGGTCACCAGCTGGTGGCCCAGCGCTGCGTGGAGGCGCCGCAACAGGACCAGCGGGGCATCTATCCCCGGCACTTCGGCCTGGTCCTGCCGAGCCTGTCGGCGTGGGAGCAGCTGCGCGATGCCGTGGCGGCTGCCGGGGAGAGCTTTGCGGTGGAGCCGAAATGCCGCTATCCGGGAGGCCCGCTCGAGCACCGCAGCTTCTTTCTGCGGGACCCGAGCGGCAACTGGCTGGAGTTCAAGCACTACACCCATGGGGAAGCCGTGCTCGGCTGCAGGGAGCAGGCCGCGGTCGGAGATCCTGACTTCCGCTGACCCCGCGGGGGCTCAGAGGGCCGCCAGGCCCCGCTCCTGCAGGTCCGCCAGCTGGGCGTAAAGGCCGCCCGCCTGGCGCAGTTCGCCGTGGCTGCCCTGCTCGATCAGCCGCCCCCGCTTGAGCACCAGGATGCGATCGGCCGCCTCGACGGTGGCGAGCCGGTGGGCGATGACGATGGCGGTGCGCTGCTGCAGCAGGCGATCGAGATCCCGCTGCAGGGTGGCTTCGGTGGCGGGATCCATGAAGGCGGTGGCCTCGTCCATCACCAGCACCGAGGGGTCCCGGATCGCCACCCGGGCCACCGAGAGCAGCTGGCGCTCACCGGAGGAGAGGTTGCCTCCCCGCTCGCGCAACTCGGTGGCCAGGCCATCGGGCAGGCGGCGCAGCAGTTCCACCAGCCCCAGCTCCGCGCAGAGGCGTTCAAGGTCCTCGGTCGTGATCGGGGCATCCAGCCGCAGGTTGTCGGCCACATTGCCGCTGAACAGGAAGGTGTCCTGCAGGACCACCCCGAGCCGCTGGCGCAGGGTGGGGATGGCCAGTTCGCGGATGTCGATCCCATCCAGCAGGATCCGACCGCGCTGGGGCTCGTAGAGGCGGCAGAGCAGCCGGATCACGGTGGTCTTGCCGGAGCCGGTGGGACCCACCAGGGCCACGTGCTCACCTGGGGTGATGCGGAAGGAGAGATCGGTGAGGATCGGATCGTCCTCCCGGTAGGCGAAGGAGACGTTCTCGAACACCACCTCGCCGGCGCTGCTGCGCTGGCGGCTCGAGCGCACCGCCGCGGCCGAGCGCTCGGCGGCCGGCAGGTCCTGGATCTCGATCGGCTGCTCCAGCAGTTCGCCGATCCGCTCGACGGCCGTCAGACCGCCCTGAATCTGGGTGAAGCGCTCCGCCAGCTGGCGCAGCGGGTCGAACAGCCGCTGGGAATAGAGGATGAAGGTGGTGAGGGTGCCCAGGCCCATCAGTCCGCCGCTCACCATGGCGCCCCCCAGGGCCAGCACCAGGGCGACGGCGACCAGGGCCACCCATTCGATGAAAGCCGAAATGGCGCTGTCGAACAGGATCGTGCCGGTCACCGCCTTGCGGTACGCATCGGTGGTGCGGCCAAACCGGGCGCTGTTGACGGCCTCCCGCCGGAACATCTGCACCACCTCCAGACCCTGGAGGTTCTCCTGGAGATCGGCATTCAGCTGGCTGAGCTCCTCCCGCACGCGGTAGTTCGCCCGGCGGTAGCGCCGCTGCAGCCACAGCATGCCCAGCACCACCGGCACCTGGGAGGCCAGCAGCAGCAGGCCGAGTCGCCACTCGATGCTCAGCATGGTGACGGCGATCACCAGCAGGGTGACCAGATCGGCCAGCACCCCCACCGCGCCGCTGCCGAACACCTCGGCCAGCGCGTCCACATCGCTGGTGAGCCGGGTGAGCAGCTTGCCCACGGGCGTGCGGTCATGGAAGCGCAGCGACAGCGCCATGGCATGGGCGAACAGGTCGTCGCGGATGCGGGCGGTGAGGCGTTGTCCGACCGCCTGCACGCTGTAGGTCTGAAGACCCTGCAGGCCCAGCCGCAGCAGCACCGCCCCCAGCAGGAGCAGCACCAGCAGGCGCAGGGCCTGGGCCACCGGCATGCCGGTGAGCCAGGCCATGGTGGGTTCACCCCGCAGCACGGCGATGGCCTGCCCCACCAGCAGGGGCTGGATGGCGGCCGCGGTGGCCACCGGGATCAGCAGCAGCAGGGTGAACAGCAACCGCTTGCGGTCACGGCCCAGGTAGGGCAGCAGGCGGGCCAGCCGTTGGCGATCGAGCCGGGCCATCAGGCCACCGCCGCGGGAACCGGGGCCACCGACACGGCGGCGATCCGGTCGACGATGGCCTGAAGCTCGCCGCCATCGAGCCGCAGGGCCAGGGGATGGCCCACCAGCCGGGCGGTGGAATGGAACAGATCCTCGATGGCGACCAGGCCGTTCTCCTCGAGGGTGCGGCCGGTGGCCACCAGATCCACGATGGCCTCGCTCATGCCGGTGATCGGGCCCAGCTCCACCGAGCCGGCGAGGTGAATCAGCTCCACCGGCAGGTCGAGGGCCTCGAAGTAGGCCTCGGCACAGCGGGTGAACTTGCTGGCGATGCGGCAGTGGGCGGGCAGATCGGCGGCCCGTCGGTAGGGGCTGCTGGCCTTCACCGCCACGCTCATGCGGCAGCCGCCGAAGCCCAGATCCACCAGCTGGGCCACGGGCAACGGCTGCTCCCGCAGCACGTCGTAACCCACCACACCGAGCTGGGCCTGACCGTAGGCCACGTAGACCGGCACATCGGCGTTGCGCACCAGCAGGGCGCGGGCGGTGCCGCAGGCACTGGGCACCATCAGCTGGCGGTTGCCAGGCTCGAGCACCGCCGCGAAATCGAGGCCCGCCGCCGCGAAGCGACGGACCGAATCCTTCAGCAGGGCACCCTTGGCGAGGGCGACGGTGATCATGGCTGCCCTCCGTTCAGGACTCGCACCCAGGGCATGGCTGGCACCCGGGTCACGGCTCGCACCCCGGTCATGGCTGGCATCCCGATCATGGCGGCCCTCCAGCGATGGTCATGGCCAGCAGGGATCATGGAATGGTGCTGCAGAGCGGACTTTAACGATGGGCCCGATCCCCCGAGAGCCCCTGGAGGTGGTGCTGCTGCCGGTGCTGCACGACAACTATGTGTTCGTGCTCGCCCGGGGCGGCCGGGCCGCGGTGGTGGATCCGGCCGTCGCCCCACCGGTGGTGGCGGAACTGGAGCGGCGGGGGCTGGAGCTCGAGGCGATCCTCCACACCCACCATCACAGCGACCACATCGGCGGCACCCCGGCGCTGCTGCGGCGCTGGCCGGACTGCGCGGTGATCGCCGCCGCCGCCGACCGGGAGCGGATCCCCTTCCAGACCCGGGGGGTGAAGGGCGGCGATCGCTTCACCCTGCTGGAGGAGCCGGTGGAGGTCATCGCCGTGCCGGGCCACACGCGGGCCCACATCGCCTACTGGCTGCCGGCCAGCGGCCACCTCTTCTGCGGCGACACGCTGTTCGCCGGAGGCTGTGGCCGGCTGTTCGAGGGCACGCCCGCGCAGATGCATGGGTCGCTGCAGCGGCTGGCGGCCCTGCCCGAGGCCACCCAGGTGTGGTGCGCCCATGAGTACACCGAAGCCAACCTGCGCTGGGCCAGGGCCGTGATCTCCCCAGCCGATGGGGCCGCAGCGGCGATTGCCCAGCGCCTGGCACGGGTGCGGCAGCTCCGGGCGCAGGGGCAGGCCACGGTGCCGACACGGGTGGGCGAAGAGCGGGCTACCAACCTGTTCGTGCGGGCTGCCTCTCCGGAAGCGCTGGCCACGCTCCGGCAGCACAAGGACCACTGGAGGGGGTGAGGCCGGGGCCAGCTCAGGCGACCTGGAGGGGCAGGCGCAGGGGAAACAGCAGAGCAGGGTGACCGCGCCGCAGCCGCAGGCGGCAGCGCTGCCCCCGGCCGTACTCGAATTCCAGCGGCAGCCGCAGGCGCAGCTTGTCGCTGCCGCACTGCAGCTGGTACAGCCACTCGCGGCCCAGGAATTCCCGGCCCAGCACCCAGGCCTCTCCCATGGAATCCGGCACCAGCTCGATGGCTTCGGGGCTGATCAGCACCTCGTGGTCACCGTGCCCGCCCAGCCCGGCGTCGGGCGCCTGCTGGCCCTCCGCAGGGTGGAGATCGCCCAGGGCGGTGCGCACCAGACCCTGCCGCAGCTCGGCGGGCAGCAGGTTCGCCTGGAGCACGAACCGCCCGACAAAGGCAGTGGCCGGATGATCGACCAGCTGGCGGGGGCTGTCGCACTGGTGGAGACGGCCCTCCCTGAGCACGGCCACCCGGTCACAGATGGCCAGGGCCTCCTCGGGGTCGTGGGTCACGATCAGGCCGCTGGCCCCGCACTGGCTGAGCACGGCCGGCAGCTCGCTGCGCAGCCGCAGACGCACCTCCACGTCCAGGTTGGAGAAGGGCTCATCGAGCAGCACCACGGAAGGGCCCGGCGCCAGGGCCCGGGCCAGGGCGAGGCGCTGGCGCTGGCCGCCGGAGAGCTCATGGGGGTAGCGGTGCTCCAGGCCCTCCAGCCCCAGCAGTTCCAGCAGCCAGGCGGCACGGCTGCTGTCCTGACCGCGGCGCAGCCCGAAACAGGCGTTGCGCCAGGCGTCGAGGTGGGGGAAGAGGGCGTAGTCCTGAAAGACCATGCCCACCCCGCGTCGCTCGGGCACCAGCCAGCGGGAGGGCCCCGCCACCTGGCGGCCGTCGATCAGGACGGCCCCCCGCTCCGGTCGCTCGAACCCCGCGATCAGGCGCAGCAGGGTGGTCTTGCCACAGCCGGAGGGGCCCAGGAGCCCCATGAGCTCACCCTGGCGCAGGGCCAGGTCAATGCCCTGGAGGGTCCAGCCGTCGGCCGGGCTGTTCGGATAGCGGTGCCAGAGGGCCTGCAGCTGCACGTGCTCGCGCTGCTGCAGATCGGCGGGGATCAGCTCGGCAAGGGGCGTGGCGATCGGCGGACGGCCGCGGCGGACCATAGGCTCAGGCCCCATCCTGACGTGGCATGACCTCTTCTGAGCAGCGGAGCACTCCTGCGGAGCACAGCCCCGTCGACACGGCCGTGAACACTGCTGTGAACACCGACGCGGCTCCCGCACCGGTGGGCCCCTACAACCAGGCAGTCCGGGCCGGAGGTCTGCTGTTCTGCTCCGGCCAGATCGCCCTCGACCCTGCCACCGGCGCGATGGTGGGCAATGGCGATGTGGCGCTGGAGACCCACCAGGTGCTGCGCAATCTGGTGGCGGTGCTGGCCGCGGCGGGTGCGAGCCCGGCCCAGGTGGTGCGCACCACGGTGTTCCTGGCCGATCTGGGCGACTTCGCCACGGTCAATGCCATCTACGCCGACACCTTCGATGGTCCGGTCGCGCCGGCACGGGCCTGCGTGGAGGTGGCGGCGCTGCCGAAGGGGGCGCGGGTGGAGATCGACTGCATCGCCGTGCTGGGCTGAGCCCAGGGAGCAGGGCTCAGGAGGGATCCCAGGAACCGTCGGCCTGGGGCTGGGGCTCGACCGGGCATTCCATCAGGGTGGAGGCCACCTGATCGACCTGGCTGAGCCGGGCCAGGATCGCCTGGAGGTCGAGCGGCGAGAGCTCGCCATCGCCCTGCCACTTCATGCAGGTGCTGCCGAGGCAGGTGCCATCCACCGGCTCGGGAACGGCTGGGGGGCGACGCTGGTCATCCATGGATCCGCCCATGTCCTGATATCCACACTAAACCGACTCCGGGGTTTGCGGACGTGCTTCTCCAGGGATGCATCTGGTCACAGTTCGGTTCAGCGCCAGTCATGGAGCAGACACACACGCTGGCTTGATTGGGGTCATCCCCAAGCGGGGAGATCGTCCTCACGCGATGGCCACCATGACCAACCCAACCCTCTGCTCCCGTGTGCTGGCCCTGCTGGGCGGCACCGGGCTTCTGGCCCTGATCGCCGCCCCCTCGGCGGCGCTGGCGGGCCCCGGCGGCTGGCGGACAGCCCAGCAGCCCGCCTATGTGCTGCTGCCGGCCCGCCCGGTGCCCACCCGCACCGTGGTGCGGACCGTGGAGCGCTACCCCCAGCCCCGCTACGTGCAACCTGACTACGTGCAACCGGGCTACGCGCAACCGCGTTACGTGCAGCCCCGTTACGTCGAGACCCGCTATGACGACCGGCGCTACGACGACAGGCGCTACGTCAACAGGGCACCCCAGCGCTACGACACCTACGCCGTTCAGACCGTTCCCTACCGGCGCGAATCGCGGATCGACCAACTGAAGGCCGACCTGGAGCAGGACGCCCGCCGCTGCAACACCGGCCGGCTGGTGGGCGGCCTGCTGGGTGGTGGCGCCGGCTACGTCGCCTCCCAGGATGAAGGCAGGGCCTGGGCCGTGCCGCTGGGTGCCCTGCTCGGCTCCCAGGTGGGCTGCAACGTCGGCGCCGGACGGGGGCCTGCCCCCTGGTAGGGCCGCAGGCGTATGCAGGGAGCTCAGCAGGGGGGCTCAGCCCGGCTGGGCCCAGCCGGCGGCCTGGCGAAGCCTCTCCTGCTCCGCGGCGATCCGCAGGGCCTGCTGGCCATGCTCCAGGGCGAGCCGGGCCTGGGCCCGGGCCGCCTCGCCCACACCCGCCAGGGGCAGCAGGCTGAGGCGGTAGAGCCCCTTCTGCAGGCGCAGCCCAACCTCCAGGGTCGAGGCCCCATCACGTCCCAGGGCCTGGAAGGCATCCTCGAAGAGATCCTCCAGGTCCAGCTCCGGCACCCGGACCCGGTCGTAGCGCGGCGGCCGCGGGGTCTGCCGCTGCCGCTCAGCACAGACCTCGGCCCAGCGGCAGAAGAGCCGCACCAGGGTGCCGATGATGTGGATCGCGGTACCGGGATCGTTGACCGCCGGGGAGAGGGCACGGCTGGCGATCTCCGAAAGCACCACCAGGGCGAAGCGGGGATCGTCATCGAAGGTGCGGCGATCTCCGACCAGGAAGGCGCTCACCAACCGCTCGAGATCCGCCGGGGCTGGGGAGTGGTCGCTGTGGAGGTAGGCCAGCACCCGGGTCGGTGTGACGAACGCGCCGGGCAGGGAGGCCACCTCCACCTGGCCATCGATCTCCTCCGCCAGCAGCTGGAGGGTCCCGAGATCGATGCGTTGCAGATAACCGACCTCGGCGGCCCAGAGGGGAATCGCCCCGACCCCGGCGGGGCTGGCCATCCCGGGATCGGGGGTGGTGGGCAGGGCCCCGAGGCTGGGCTGCAATCCCCGCGCCTCCAGCACCCGCCAGGCCACGGCCTCGATCTGGGCGATGGTGTGGGTGACCCGCCCCAGTCGGGCGATGCGGTCGACCCAGGTGACGAAGCTGAGCACGACCACGGCGAACACCAGAGCCGTGAGCAGGAACAGGGCGAAACGCCCCGTGCGGCCATAGAGACCGTTGAGGAGGGCGATCAGCGCGACGATGCCGAAGATGAACGCCCCGATGAAGGTGGAGAGGGCGTACTGGGAGATGTCATCGGCCACCACCACGGCAAAGGCCCGCGGGGTGGCGACCGTGCCGGCGGAGGCGTAGGCCGAGAGCATCGAGCCGGCGGCGAACACCGCGATCACGAGCATGCTCGAGGAAATGATCCTGAGCAGGGTCTCGAGCGTGTCGGCGCTGATCTCCGGGAGAGGGGCCGCCGGGGCCAGGTGGTCGGCCAGCGCCGCCAGGGCCACCCCCAGCAGGGACACCAGGCAGAGCAGCAGGGGCTTGACCCAGAGCTTCTCCCCCAGCCGGTTGAGGGCGAAGACCAGACGGCCCCAGAGGCTGAGGGCGATGGGATGGGGACGGTTCATCGGCTGGAGGGGTGGCCGCCCCACCGAGCTTCTGCGCGTGCCGTCAGCGGCAGGCCGGTTTCACGATGACACAGCCATGCCGCGCTGACACAGCCATGCCGATGTCACAGGCCCAGGTCGCTCTGGTCGCCGCGTTCGCAGCAGATCTCCCCATCCCACCGCCTGCATGGACCCTCACGCGGGGGACCAGGCCGGCCCAGTCCCCCGGACAGTGGGGCGGACAGTGGGGCGGTGGCTCCGGCAGGGTGAGGGTCCACCGCGCCAGCCGCCGTGCTCGCTCCCCTGTCGATCCTGGCCGTGATGGCCCTGGTGGCCACCCTGCTGAACCCCGGCCGCGAGGACTTCGCCTGGTTTCTGCGCCTGCGCCGCCCGGCCTGGCTGAGCTTCGAGGGACTGATCCCGTTCATCTGGATCGCGATCTACGCATGCTTCTACGGATCGGCGCTGCTCAGCTGGCGCGCCAGCGGCAGCTGGCCGCTGATGCTGGGCTATCTGGTGCTGCTGCTGCTCGTGCAGAGCTACACGCTGCTGATCTGCCGGACCCGCAGCCTCCGCAACGGCACCGTGGTGGGGTTCGCCGGCTGGGTGTGGGGCCTGGCCCTCACCATCGCCGTGGGCCCCGTGAGTGCACCGGGCTGGCTGCTGCTGGTGCCCTACCTGCTGTGGAGCCCAGTGGGCACCCTGGTCACCTGGCAGATGCAGCGCCTCAACCGCTGAGCGGCGAGGCCGCAGACCGCCGATCAGGGCGCCGATGATCCCCACCACAAGATCACCGATCAGGCCGCAACCGCCCCCCTTGACCAGCACGCCGGCCAGCCAGCCACCACACCAAGGATCAGGAACCAGATCACTGTCATGCACCCAAGGGCCAGGTCAGGCCATACGGACCGCTGCAACGCAGTGACCACCGCTACCAGCGGCAGCCCGATTGGCAGAGCTGCCAACAAAGCGTGACCCGGGCCCGGCCGCGGCTCCCGGCGCCGGACACAACAAAGCCCGGAGTGGAAACTCCGGGCTCTTGTCTGCTCAGCCGTGGTGCCCACCGGGAGGTTGGGGCGCAGCTGTGCGGTCGATCAGATCGTCTGATGTTGGGGTCTTCAGTTGGGGGGCGGAGCTGCCTGGCGATGGCACCTGGGGCCATGGCTCTAGTGGGGCTTTCCGAAGACTCCGGGGCACCTGGCAGCGGGATCAGATCCTGCCGGTGAGCGGTGCATTGGAGGGCTGGGGCGGAGAGGTGAAGACCTCGTCCGAGGGCCGAAGAAAGCCAGTGATCCTTTGAGATTGTTGGAGCAGGGTCCGAACGTCAGTTCGCTCCTTACACCTGATTGGGCGGAGTGTCGTCCAAGGGAGCCTCCGAGATCCGATGCCTCCACCATGGGCCATGGGCGCACCAGTGGCCAGGGGCGGAGGCCGGGTCGACATCGCTCTTCACGCCGGGCAAAACAGCTTCATGAACGGCCGTGACGACCGGCCTCGGCCAGGGTGGCGGCGATCGCCGTCGCCCAGCCGCCGGCCTCGAAGCGATGACGACCGCCGTGACCGGGCAGCAGCCAGCGCACGTCGAGATCGGCGAGCCGTTCCACCGAGGCCAGTTGGGTGGGCCAGTCCCACCAGCAGAAGGTGCGGGAGGCCACCAGCGCCCGGTGGGCCGGATTCCACCAGAGGTGATCGCCGCTGAACAGGATCTGCTCGCCCAGCAGGGCCACCATCGAGCCGGCGGTGTGTCCCGGCGTGGGGATGAGCCGCAGATCGGCATCGAGGTCCACCGGTGCGGCGCCCATCACCCGATGCTCGGCGTCGGGAGCGGCATCGGCATCGGCGGCGTGGATCCAGCGGGGAGCACCGAAGTGACCAGCCCAGCGGTCGTGGTCGGCCACGTCATCCCGGTGGGTGAGCACGATGGCCGCCAGGCCCCCGAGCGCCGCGATTCTCCGGGCCAGCTGGGCGTTGAAACGGGGACTGTCGATCAGCACATTGCCGCCCGCACGGACGACCAGATAGCTGCTGGCCCCGAAGCTGCGGCGCGACGCCCAGCCGCAGTAGTGGACCGCACCCGCCGGGTGCTCGGTGAGCAGGGCCGGGAAGGCGTCGGCCGGGGTCTGAGCCAACACCTGCCGTGGGGCCCCGATCGCCGCGACCGGGCAGGCCTGAAGGGCCTCCAGCGCCCGTCGGGTCTCGGCCGCTCCGACGGGCTGGTGGGACACCTGGGAACTGGAGCCGGTGGGGGCGAAATGGTCGGGATCCCACTGCCAGCAGGTGCCGCAGTCGATGCAGCTGGAGTCGACGTAGAAGGGGCCGGGGGCATTGCCGGCAAGGCGCAGACTCGGCCGGGCCATGGCCGCAGCA
This sequence comes from Aphanothece microscopica RSMan92, assembly GCF_046613545.2. NCBI lineage: Bacteria > Bacillati > Cyanobacteriota > Cyanophyceae > Chroococcales > Aphanothecaceae > Aphanothece > Aphanothece microscopica. Next base: position 21,071 of record NZ_JBKKKY020000029.1, read on the forward strand.
GGCGGAGCCCCACCCTAGGAAGCCGCGAAACCCTGCGGGCCAGACTGGGCGCCGCCGCGCCGGGCCCAGCTCGCCAACCGATGGCTCCCCCCTATCTCGAGCTGCAGGCCGTGAGCGCCCACCTCGGGCCGCGCCGGGTGTTCCACGATCTCAGCCTGCGGTTCGATCTGGGCGAGAACACCGTGGTGCTGGGGCCGAACGGTTCCGGCAAAAGCTCCCTGCTCAAGCTGCTGAGCCGCGAGATCTACCCGGTGGTCCAGGCGGGCTCCTGGTTGCGGATCTTCGGCAGCGAGCGCGTCAACCTGTGGGAGCTGCGCCGCCGCATCGGCCTGGTCTCCCAGGACCTGCAGAGCCACTACAGCGGCGGTGTGCTGGGGAGGGACGTGGTGTTGTCCGGGTTCTTCGGCTCGGTGGGCATCGGCCGCAGCCAGGTGCCCACGGCGGAACAGCAGGCCCGGGTGGCGGAGTTGATGCAGGAGCTGGGGCTCACCGGTCTGGCCGGGCAACCCTTCCGGCATCTCTCCGATGGCCAGCGCCGCCGCCTGCTGCTCGCCCGTGCTCTCGTCCATGGGCCTGAGGTGCTGGTGCTGGATGAACCCACCAACGGCCTCGACCTCAAGGCGCGCCACCAGTTCCTGGCCCTGCTGCGCCAGCTGGCCCGGAGCGGCACCACCCTGCTGCTGGTGACCCACCAGATCGAGGCAATCATCCCGGAGATCAGCCGCTGTGTGCTGCTCCGAGCGGGCCAGGTGGTCGGGGATGGACCGGTGGATGAGCTGCTGCAGGATGCGCCACTGAGCGCTCTGTTCGAGACTCCCCTGCAGGTGATCCACGCCGGCGGCTTTCACCAGGTGCTGCCCTCAGCCCCCTCCGCTTGAGACAGGCCATGGCAACGACCTCGGACCCAGTCCCCGATCCGCTCCAGGGGACGCTCGAGACCATGCGGCGGCGCCTCCGCAGCCACTCCCCCCTGGAGGATCTGGGGCCCCTGTTCGGACCGGAGGCCCAGGGCCGCGGTGAAAACCGTGCGGGGGAGCCCTCCCCAGGGCAGCACGGCAGCGACGGCAACTCTGCGAACAGGGGCTGAGCCCACCCCCAACCGCCGGCCCGCTGCCCAGGGCGGCACCTATGATCCCGGGCGACGGGGCGTGGCGCAGCTTGGTAGCGCGGGTGCTTTGGGAGCACTAGGTCGCAGGTTCGAATCCTGTCGCCCCGACTGACTTTTCAGGGATTGGCCAAGGGGGATGTGAGCAAACAGGTGAGCAAATCGCCGCTGTGCTCACTTGGCTGGGTCGCCCGCTCCAGTCCCCGCCTCGGACATGGGCTCTGGCGAACCCGCTGAGTCATCGCTGACCTGTGGATCAGTGATCTGCTCAACCTCGGCCTGGGCGGACCCCCTCCAGGACTGCTTGGAGCGGAGACGTGAGCAAACCCGGAGCAAAAGCTGGTGCTGGATCGGGGTGTCACCGCGCCGGCAGGAGCAGGGACCCAACGACAATTGATCACGCCACTCGATCCCCGAATCGAGGAGGAGTGAAGCCACAGGGAACGGGATGGATGCAAGCTCATGCGTCCTCCTGCTGGTCTTCGGCATCGATGCACTAGGCAGCGACCTCCTCGACAACGGGCACCTCGTCAACGACGCTCACTCGGAGCTGCGCCCCCAGTCCGGGGATGGCAGCCGTTGCGGGCCGCCGGAGATGCCGGAGCCGATCACCAGCCCGCCGCCAAGACCGACAACCAGGGCCAGGAGCGCGGCCAGCGCCGCCCTGCGGCGGGCACTGTGGCAACGGCGTTGAATCCGCTGCAGCAGCCGGGTGATGGCCCGGGCGTTGTGCGCCAGGCGGTCGTCGCGCTCATGGAGCTGAGCCTGCAGGTGCTGGATGTCCGCGAGCAGGGCATCGCGGTGCTGGGTGCTTCGCTCCAGCTCGGCGCGGGCATCGTCCAGATGGCGGGTGATGGCGGCCTTCTCGTTCAGCACCTCCTGCACCACGGCGCGGCTGCCGATGGCCCGTGCGATGACGACCACCGAGCGGGGAGTCCTGCCGAAGCCGATCACCTGCTCACGGGGGCGCGAGCAGCGGCGGCCCCTGATGCCCTCGGGTTGGTCGGCGGCGTCGGGATCCAGCGAACCCTTGGTGCAGTGCTGCACCTTGGCGGTGAAGAGCACCGTGTCACCGGCCCGCACACCGGCCTCGCTCCAGACCTCGCGGAGGGGGAACCACCAGTGATCGGGCTGGATCGGCGCACCCGATTCCTCCATCCGCAGCGAACGGATGCAGATCGTGGGCACGGTCTGCTCGCCGCAGGCGAAGTTCCCGAAGCGATCCACGATGCCTCGGAATCGGTGGACCTCACCCTGGAGCGCCGCCAGATCAAGGCGGCGCAGCGGCCCGCACACACGGCGGCGGGGACGAACGGGGGTCAGGGTCTGGCTCATGGATCGGAAGGGGCGGACACCAAGGGATCGTTCCGTCGGACCGGCCGTGATTCACATCCGGCGGCCGCTGAGGCTGGTGAAGATCGAGATCACCTCCGAGGCAACGGTCTGGGGGCTCTTGCTGGCTGTTTCATGGCCGACCCGGCAAACACCCCCCACCCTGCTCAGTTGAGGGAAGGTTCAAGGCCTGGCAGGAAGGTCACGCTGCCCTCGTTGCTGGAGATCGCCACGCCATCCCGGAACGACTCGAAGGCCCCCTGGTGGGTATCGGGCTGGCCGGCACCGCCCTTGCTGAGGATCTCCACGTCGCCGTCGCGCCAGAACACGTATGAGCTGCGGTAGCCATCGGCCCAGGCCACGTCGTAGACGGTGTGGCCGTTGTTGTTGAGGCGGGCGTTGATGCTGCAGCCGATCTCCTCGGCCCGGGGCTTCTTGTAGCTCTGGAACACGCAGCGGCTGCTGGCGGCCTCGGGGCCCGAGCCGATGCCGGTGCCGCTCGGAGGTGAGGCGGGAGCCGGGGCGCGGGCACTGCCGGAGGCGACCAGGAAGGGGGCGATCAGCTGGCTGGAGAGGGCGAAGTTCAGCCCCTCGGCGTCGACCCGTTTGAAGGTGGCCACGCCCATCACGCAGCCCCGCTCATCGAGCAGAGGGCCGCCGGAGTTGCCGCCGTTGATAGCGGCGTCGGTCTGCACCAGGTCGCCATCGGCGCGCAGCTGGCTCACCACCCCGCGGCTGAGGCTGAACTCGAGGCCCTTCGGGGCCCCGATCGCGAAGACGTTCTGGCCCACCTCGGGTGCAGCCGAGGCGAGAGCCAGCGGCGTGCCGTGGATACCGCTCACCTCCAGCAGGGCCAGATCAACCCCGGGATCACTGTTCCCGGCATCGGCCACCACGGCGGCCACTTCGCTGCGGCCATCGCTCCAGTTCAGCTGCACCTGGCCGTAGGGCCCCACCACATGGGAGTTGGTGAGCAGCAGCGTGCGGCCACGCTCGTGCTTCACCACGAAGGCGCTGCCCTGAGTATCGGGCGTGTGCACCACGGCAACCGCCTCGCGGGAGGCGGCAAAGATCTCCTGGGCGCTGCGGGCTGAACCGCTGCAGGCGGCAGGCTCTGTGCGGGGTGATGCCGCTGGCGCTCTTGGCCGGGCCGGCTGGGATGCCGGCTGCCGCCAGTCCGACGACTCCGCCGGGGCGCGGCCGCCGCCGGCGACGATCACGCAGCCGTTGAGGGCCAGCGCCACCAGGCCGGTGGCAGCCAGGGAAGCGAGCGAGCGGGTTGTCATGACTGTTCACTCTCTGACTCCAGCCTCTGCGGCACGGCAGCAGCTGCCATCCCCCATCCCGGGGAGTGATGAGCGCACGTGTGAATCGGCGGTCATCGGCGGTTCCTGGTGGGATCAGGCGATGGCCATCGCCGGCCGCCAACCCCGGGGCGCGCGCTGGTCGTTCACATTCGCCTCGGTGAAGCGCTCATGGCGAGGCACGGCCTTGTAGTTCAGCCGGCGGTAGACCTCCTCGGGGAAATCCAGGTCGGTGAACACATCCAGCAGCCGCAGGGCCAGCCCGAGGCAGGCGTCGGTCTGGCGCCACACCTGCGCCTCGCTGAGGCGCAGCACGGGGATGCCGAGCCGCGCAGCATCGGCGTCCTTGGCGTCGTCCTTGCGCTTCTGCTCCGGGGTGGAGTGGAAGCTCTGGCCGTTGTCAATGCTGCAGGGCTCATCGATCTCGATCGCCAGGATCTGGCTCGCCTTGCCCGCCACCACCACGATGTCGTAGCCGGAGGCATAGGTGGGATCGCTGCCGCGGCGCAGCCAATCGTTGTGGGCTTTGGTGCCGTGGAACATCACTTCCCGGTAGACATGGCTGTGGGGTCCCAACAGGCGGGAGAGGGTTTCAGTCAGCGCCTGGCTGAAGTTCGGCACGGTCCGGCCCTGGCGGGTGCCCTGGAACTCCTCGGTGAAAACCCTTTGGGAGGCCGCGAAGGTGCGGGATGGATCCCAGCCATTGGCGATGTTGAGCGCCTCGGCGATCTGGCCACCGCTGGCGCCCACCAGGGCGCTGAGATCGAAGCTCACAAGGTCGACGTGCTCAAACAGCTCACCGAGGCCGCCCAGCAGGGCGCTGGTGGCAAAGGCCCCGAGAAACTGCGCGCCCAGGTCCGGCTGCTGGGTCACGACATTGGCGATGGCTGGATTTTCCATCAGCCACGCGATCGAGGCGTGGTCGCCCTTGGGCGCTGCGATCAGGGGATAGGTGGAACGGGACATGGGGATGACTTCAACCAAAGAGGGAATCGAGTTCGTTGCGGGCGCCGGCATTGCGCTGCACCGAGGAGCGGGTCTGCTCCTGCAGGCGCTGGTCAGCGTCCTGGCCGTCCTGCTGACGGTTGATCTCTCCGCCGACGACATGGCCACCGGCGATGGCGGCGGCATCGGCGGCGACGGCCAGGGCACCAGCGCCGGGGATCAGCATCGAGACGGCGACACCGGCGGACTTGGCCAGGGTGCCTCCGGGGTGTCGTTCGAACTCATCGACGTAGGCCGCCACCCCGGTGGAGGCCGCTCCGAAGGGTGTCCAGAGGACCTTTCCGATGGCCTCTAGGGGATCTTTGGAATCGTTGATCCATTCGCCGTGATCACGCATCCAGTTCTCCCAGATGGAGCCGGAGGCGTCGTTGAAGATGGGCATGGAAACAAATGGTCGGAAGGGAAGAGAAGGAAGACAGGTCGGAGGACCACAGGCGTGACGTCACACCGTCGCCGCCTGGTTGCGGCAGCGTGAGATCACCGCCCCACCTGGACAGGGCCCTCCCGGAGCAAAGAAGCCACTCACGTAATCGAGCAGCTGATCAGGGTCGGTGAGAATGGCCTGCATGGCCTGATGCTCGATCTCGAGAGCTTTGAGCTGCTTCTCATCGAGGCTCTTGTGTTCCAGTGCCTCCAGCAGGAAGTCTTCGAGCTTGCTGGCGTAGGTGTTCAGCCTGGATGGGGCCTCAGGACCGAAGTGCTTGAGCACCTGCAGCGACTCATCGCTGAGGTTGCTCAGATAGGAATCGTGGGTGTCGGACATCGGTGGCAATGGTGGGAATGGGATGCGGTTCTCCTGGCGCTGCGGCCATGGACCGCTCAGTGGGATGGGGAAGCGGGCTTGTGCTGGTCAGCCAGTCGGGACCGCAGCCGAGCGTTCTCGGCCTTGACGTCCTGGAGTTGGGCCTCAAGCAGATACCGTTCGATCCGGCGCTGCATGGCCATGAGATAAACAGGAAACAAGATCATGGGAACGTGAAGTGCGACTTGAATCGGGAAGAAAGGGAGAGTGATTGCGGAAGGGAGTGCAGGAGCAGCGCGCCTGCGTGAGCTCCTCTCGTTCCGGCGTTGGCCCGCTGATTCCGGGCATGGGCCGGTGATTCCAAGGAGCTTCAAGCCGTGCGGTGGCTGCCGGCTGCCTGCTCACTGGCCTTGCTGTAGGCCGAGGCGATCGAGATTCCCGCCAGCCCCAACCAGCCGATCGGGCCAGCGCACACCAGCACGGTGGCCAGGGCACCCTTGCCCACCACTTCCAGGCTCTTCTGGTTGTATTCGGCTTCGCTGAGCTGATCTTTCTGGGTGAGCAGCATCACCGCATCAGGGGCCACAAGGCCAATGCCGGCGGTGAGGGGATTGGCCCCCAGCACCGCCTGGGTCACGGCTACAGCGGTGCCGCGCACCGCTCCGTTCACAGCGCCCTTGGCGGCGTCTTCCACCATCTGCGCCTCGGCCTGCTCGGCCAGGTCGTGGCGGCCGGCATCACGGAAGCCCTGGGCCTGGGCCCAGCGGTGCGCCACGGCGATGCCGCCGCCCATCACCCCACCGAGGGCACCGGTTTCCAGCGTGTCGCCGGCCACCTCAGCCAGGTCGCCGGTGACGCCCGGTGTGGCGGCTTCTGCCACCTCGAGGGTGTAGGCCTCGGCCTCGGCGACCTCCGCCTCGCTCATCACCCGATCGCCAATGCGGGCATTGAGCGATTCGGGGCCGTAGACGATGTTGCTGGCATCGGCGCTGCCGCCCTGGGCATGGGGCTCGATGTGCATCGCATCGATGCCGGGGTCGTTCACAACGGCCTCAATGCCCTCGATCGACCCCCTGGCCTCGGCGGGCACGGCCTGCTCAAACAGCTCCTGGGCTTCCGCCAGGCTGCGGCGGCCGCCGTGCATGCCATCGGTGCGGAGCTGATCCACCACGTGGCTCGGCAGATCCTCAAAGGCGATGGAGCGGTAGGCCTCGAGGCCCACCCACGTGCTGGCCGCTGCTGCCGCCGTGATGGAGGGGGTGGCAGGAACGGATTCCAGGGCCTCACGGATCAGAGTGCCGGCCTGGTTTCGGGTGTAGCGGTAGAGGGTCATGGCTGACCTGGGCTGGGGTTGAACCACCGCCCCTCGTTCCGATGGATCGGGGCTGATTCCGGGGCTGCCGGCCCAGCCCGTTCAGAGGCCCTCGATCGGCCGCCAGTCCCCCACCAGCTGCCAGGCCGCCCAGTAGTAGGGGTTGCTCCAGTCCTCCCCGGAGGGGGATGGCACCGAGCCGCTGCGGAATTCCGCCTGTACGGCGGCGAGGGCCTCACTGCGACCCTCGCCGGCCTTGAGGCGCTTGTACAAACGGCTCATGAACTCTGCGGTGGCCCCATCGTCCACCTTCCACAGCGACAGCAGGGTGGTGCGGGCACCCGCAACGGTGAGTGCTCTCTGCAGCCCATAGAGCCCTTCTCCACTTTGGATTTCGCCATCGCCCGTGGAGCAGGCCGAGAGCACCACCAGCTCGGTGCCATCCAGCTGGAGAGCGGTGGCCTCCAGGGCCGTGAGCAGCCCATCGTCGTTGGGATCGAGGCCGGGGTTGTTGGCCCCGGCCAGCACGATGCCGCTGCGCAGGAGCGGGTCTTCTCCCTGGAACCGCGTAACCTGGCCGCCGCTGGCGAACTGGGCAGTGCGGGGATCCTCGGGCTGGATCTCCTGGTCCTTCTCAAAGAACCCATGGCTGGCGATGTGCAGCACCCGGGGGCCCTGGCGGCGCTGCAGCAGGCTCACGGTGGCGGCATCGCCGCCGATGGGATTGGTGCCGAGCAGCGCGGCGATCTGCTCACCCTCCTGAGCTGTGGCGGGCAGAGCCTGCCAGCGCTTGCCGCTGAGTTCGCCCGAGCGCTGCTGGGGGTGGGTGGAGGCGATCAGAGTGGAGGGAGCGGCCTTTCCGCGGTCGAAATTGGGGTTAGCGATCACCACCGGAGCCTTTCCCGCTGGTGCGGGTTGCTGAAAACGCACCAGATCCCGGCCGGTGGTGATGAGGCGGAGCTGCACCGAGCGCGCCAGCACCTCACCCGGCTGGGATGGAGAAGCCAGAGCCGCAAACGGCACCCGATGCAGTTCAGCATCGGGGGAGAGGAACAACTGACGACTGCCGCTCAGGTGAGGGGCCAGGGGTCTGAGGACCCGATCGGTGACCTTGGCCCACAGCTCAGATGAGTCGCCTTGGGCCTGAGCGGTGGCCCTGAGGGCCTTGGATATCGCCTGCTCAATGGGCCCCGCCTCACCGAGAGGCACCACCTTGATGGCTCCGTCGGGCTTGAGGATCAGGGCCAGGTAACGCTCAGGGCCCCATCGTTGTCTGGGATCAGGGCCTCCGAGCCAGGGCCGGAAAGGCTGAAACTCCACCAGCACCCCATCGCTCGGCAACGCAGCAGCGGCCTGATCGGGCTTGATCCGGGGAATCTCCAACTCCGGCAGCTGGCGAAACAGCAGTTGCTCCAGGTCATTGCGCTGCAGGCGTAGGGCTGCGCGCCGCTCCGGGGGCAGCTGCACATCGCTGATGCGGTTGTTCAGTGCCGCCCGCTGCTGAGCCAGGTCCTTGGTAGGCCCCGGAGCGCGACTGAGGCTGGCCTGGGCCTGCTCGATCTCCAGCAGGAGGCCATGCTGTAACAGCCGGGTGGAGAGGGCCAGGTCCGGGCCAGAGGCAGCACGATCAGCAAGGCTGTAGGTCAATTCCCAAGCATTTCCAAGGGTGTTTCTCAGAGCTTGGCGTTGGGCCAGCGGCTTGCTGGGACCTTCCCGGATCAACCAGTCCGCCTCGACCGATAGGCTTTGATTGACAAGGGCAGCAGATAAATCTGGTTTGCCCTGATTGCTGTAGAGGACAGCCAGGTTGTTGAGGCTGAGGGCGGTACTGGGGTGATCGGGGCCCAGGGCTTTTTCGTTGATCGCCAGCGCACGCTTATGGAGCGGTTCCGCCTGGCTGTAGAGACCCTGACTGTCGTAGAGAGAAGCCAGGTTGTTGAGACTGAGGGCAGTATCCGGGTGATCGAGGCCCAGGGCTTTCTCTGTGATCACCAGCGCATGTTTGTAGAGCGGCTCAGCCTGGCTGTAGAGGCCCTGCCTGTCGTAGAGGAAAGCCAGGTTGTTGAGACTGAGGGCGGTACTGGGGTGATCGGGGCCCAGGGCTTTTTCGTTGATCGCCAGCGTACGCTTATGGAGCGGTTCCGCCTGGCTGTAGAGGCCCTGCCTGTCGAAGAGTAAAGCAAGGTTGCTGAGGCTAGTGGCGGTACTTGGGTGATCGGGGCCCAGGGCTTTTTCGTTGATCGCCAGCGTACGCTTATGGAGCGGTTCCGCCTGGCTGTAGAGGCCCTGCCTGTCGTAGAGCAAAGCCAGGTTGTTGAGGCTGAGGGCGGTACTGGGGTGATCGGGGCCCAGGGCTTTTTCGTTGATCGCCAGCGCACGCTTATGGAGCGGTTCCGCCTGGCTGTAGAGACCCTGCCTGTCGTAGAGGAAAGCCAGGTTGTTGAGACTGAGGGCGGTACTGGGGTGATCGGGGCCCAGGGCTTTTTCGTTGATCGCCAGCGCACGTTTGTAGAGAGGCTCAGCCTGGCTGTAGAGTCCCTGCTTGTAGTAGAGCAAAGCCAGGTTGTTGAGACTGGTCGCGGTATCGGGGTGATCGGGGCCCAGGGCTTTTTCGTTGATCGCCAGCGCACGCTTATGGAGCGGTTCCGCCTGGCTGTAGAGACCCTGACTGTCGTAGAGAGAAGCCAGGTTGTTGAGACTGAGGGCAGTATCCGGGTGATCGAGGCCCAGGGCTTTCTCTGTGATCACCAGCGCATGTTTGTAGAGCGGCTCAGCCTGGCTGTAGAGGCCCTGCCTGTCGTAGAGGAAAGCCAGGTTGTTGAGACTAGTCGCAGTATCGGGGTGATCGGGGCCCAGGGCTTTCTCCCTGATCGCCAGCGCACGCTTAGTGAGCGGTTCAGCCTGGCTGTAGAGACCCTGGTCGCTGTAGAGACTAGCCAGGTTGTTGAGACTGAGGGCGGTATCGGGGTGATCGGAGCCCAGGGCTTTTTCTGTCATCACCAGCGCACGCTTATAGAGCGGTTCAGCCTGTCTGTGGAGACCCTGGTCGCTGTAGAGACTAGCCAGGTTGTTGAGACTGAGGGCGGTACTGGGGTGGTCGGAGCCCAGGGCTTTCTCCCTGATCGCCAGCGCACGCTTAGTGAGCGGTTCAGCCTGGCTGAAGAGACCCTGGTTGGAGTAGAGCAAAGCCAGGTTGTTGAGACTAGTCGCAGTATCGGGGTGATCGGGGCCCAGGGCCTTTTCGTTGATCGCCAGCGCACGCTTGTAGAGCGGCTCAGCTTGGCTGTAGAGACCCTGACTCCTGTAGAGACCAGCCAGGTTGTTGAGGCTGGCCGCAGTATCCGGGTGATCGGGGCCGAATATCTTCACTGCATATTTCAACAATCGCCCCCAGATTGCTGCTGCCTCCGCATAGCTCCCTTTGGCTTTCAGCTCCCCGGCCTGGTCGATAAGGGCCTTGACATCCCCATCGCTCAACGCGTCAGCTGCGTTGATGGTGCTGGGCGCTGGCTGCTCAGGCTTGTTGTCCTGAGCCATCGCGACCAGCGGGATCGGCAACTGCAGGGCTCCCGCAAGCACAACCGCAGCCCCACTCCGCCTCAGAGTTCGGCGCTGGAGCCTGGTGGGGAACCATTGGGCCATCTCAACACTGCGCTGCAGTCGTCTTCACCCTAGAAATCAACGCTTCAGGCGCACGTCCCCCGGACAGGGGATGCTTTCGATCCCGTTTCCTTGTCAACCTGGCGGACAAGGGAACGACGAGCGTGATCAGCAGCTACCGCCAGCTCAGAGGCCTCCTGGCAACCACGTCCGGGCCTGAGTCCGTCACGATCGGCAATCTCCACGCTCCCGCCGCCACGGCCGCTGCAGCCGCTGAGCGCCATCACCTCGCCGAACCCTGCGCCCAGAGTGACCGGTTGCTGCTGGCCGCCTGCCAGGACAACGACGACGGTGCCTTCCTTTGCCTCCGCTGCCACGTGAGCCATCCGCTCGAGCAGAAGATCCGCGGCCTGCACCGCCAGTTCGGCAGCCATTACGGGCTGGATCTGATCGAACTGGCCGGCTACGCCCTCGACGATGACGGCCGCCCGCTCGACTACCTCCAGCTGCCCGATCAACCCAAGGCGGCCACGGCTCCCTTCACGGCGGAGGTGATCTGCAGCTACGACCCCAGCCGTGGCGCCGGGCTGCCCCACTGGGCCCGCACCAAACTCCAGGCCAGCAACGACCTCAAGGCCCACCTCCTGGAGCACGGCCTGCTGATGATCTCCGACTGGGCCTTGCTGGCAGACTCCAGTGCCCGTCGCATCCGCCAGGCCTGGGACGTGTTCGGTTCAGGGGCCCTGACTGCCGATCAGGCCCAGGCCCTGCATGCCGCCTACTGCGACCACTACCGCACAGCCAAGGCAGAGCACCGCCTCAGGAACGGGCGCAGTTCCGGCTGGCAGCCCAACGCCGACTTTCTTCGGCGGATCGCCCCTGAGCAGCCCGCGGCTACCACCTGGAGCCAGCTGGAGGCCATGGCCAACACCGTGCGGCTGGTGCTTACCCAGCAGTGGCAGCGCAACGGCTGGCCCGAGGCTGGCGACCAGCCGCTCGAGGTGGCCGATCCAGCCAGCCTCGACGAGGTGTTCGAGGACGACGGTGCCTCCCCTGCCGATCAGTTGGCCCTGATCAGCACCGCTCTCGATCGCGCTTTGACTGCCGTGATGCCGGCCGTGCTGGCCCCGGCCGCCAGCGATCCTCAGCTGCATTGCCTCTGGCAGGGCTTTGGCGAGGGGCTTACCAACACCCCCTTATCCGAACGCTGTGGATGCTCCCGCGGCACCGTGAGCAAGAAGCTGCGGCCCGAGCAGCACGCCACCGCCATCGCCCGCCAGGCCGCCGGCGAACTGCTGCGCCAGCCGGCGTTCTCCGCCCTGAGCGGCTCTGTGGAGGATGTCGAACGCATGGTGGAAGCGCTGCGGAATCACCTGCTCAACCCGGAACGAGAAGGTGACATCCCCCCCCTGCGCCGCTGGGTGCACCAGCATCTGCCCGTGCCATGACCGCCTTCTCCCCAGCCCCCCCCGTGCCCATCGAGCCGCTCGAGGCCTTTCCCCTTCCGCCCGGCGCCATCGTGCTGCCGACCCAGCTCTGGGAGCAGGCGCAGGAGGATGGTGAACGGCAGCTGCGGCGGCTGGCGCTGGCGGCGCTGCGGCAGGCCATGGCCGAGCGCCAGCTCCATCTGCCCCTCGGCCCTGAAACCGACCCCACCGATCCCTCCCGCCTGCTGGCGCTCAACCGCTTCGCCGTGCAGCTGGCCGTCACCGGCCTGCTCAGCGACGAGGTGGCCGTGCCGGCAGCGCCCTGGCGTGACGCCGCCACGGCTCCCCAGCTGCTGCTGGTGGCCGCCATCGATCCGGAGAACGGCGTCGTGCACGTTCCCGGCGTGCTCACCGCCAGCGAATTCATCGCCACCGTGGGGTCTGGCGATCCCCAGGCGGAGCGGTTGGTGCTGCCCGTCGCCGCGTTCCGCAGCGGCATCGAGCGGCTGTTCACCCTCACCGCCCTGCTCGATCCAGCCGCCCTTCCCCGCCAGGCCCTGCGTCCGCAGCCCGCCGGCCCCGCCATGCGCGTGCGCGACTGGCTGGAGGGCCTGCTGCCGCCCGCACTGGGGGATCTGGGCGCCGAGCTGGTGCCCGTCACCGCCGGTGCGTTCCGGCAATCCGGGTTCCTGGCTGCTGATGGTGTGATGGGGGGCCTTGCCAAGGCTGATTCCCGCTGGCCCAGTGCTCTGGCGGTGCTCTCGATCCCCCTGGGCCTCACCGGCGATGGCGCGCTGGTCTGTGGAGAGGCCTCCCAGCGCTGCATCGAGCGCTTCCGTCTGCTGCTGATCCCGATCAGCATGCCTGCCGCGGGGCGGGAGCCCACCCCCGATTGGCTCAGGCTGCAGCTGGTGGGTGAGCTGGAGGGGGATCTGCTGCCCGATGGTCTGCTGCTCAGCGCCAGCCAGGGCAGCAGGCGCTCCAGCGTCAGCTCCGCCAATTCCTCCCAGCTCGAGCTGGAGCTGCCCGCATCCCCGGATCTGATCGAGGTCACCCTCACGCCACCGGACGGCGCACCCCTGGTGCTGCCGCCCCTGCAGCTGCCGGGCGGGTGAGATGGCCAGCATCGACCTCACCCTCCAGCCCGCCCCGGCCCCGGATCAGCTGACGGCCTTTCTGAACAGCCCCGCCGGCAACGCGGCCTTCACCGTGACGGTCCCACCGGATCTGGCCCGCCTGCACCAGCTCTGGCTGCGGCGGTTCATGGCCCATCACGATCCGGCTCCGCCGGCGCTGCCGGCAGCGGTGCTGCAGAACTACGGCGACCAGCTGGGGGCTGCCATGACCGCCTGGCTGCAGCAGAGCGACTGGGAGCCGTTGCGCCGCCTGCTGGCCCACTTGCCGGCCATGCCGCTGCGCCTGCGCTGCCAGGCCACCCCCGCCCTGATCGAGCGTCTGCCCTGGGAGGTGCTGGAGCTGGAGCTGGAGCGGCCGATCTGGCGTGTCGCTGACTCCGGCCACTTCCCCAGCGATGCACACGCCCGGCGTGGTGTGCGCTCTCCCCGCCTGCTGCTGCTGGTGGGCCGCGAGGAGGGGCTCGATCTGGAAGCCGACATCGCCGAGCTGCAGCGTCTCGATCGCCAGGGCCGCATCGCCCTGCACACCCTGCGCGGGTCGGACTCCTGCCTCAGCCGCCTGCGCGCCGCACTCGGCGACAAGCGCGGCTGGGACGTGCTGGTGTTCCTGGGCCATTCCGCCGGTGATCCCCAGGGCGGCGGCCGTCTGCAGCTCGGCGATGGCCACTGGCTCGGCGGCAGCGCCCTGGCCCAGGAGTTCCAGCAGGCCAAGGGCCACGGCCTCTCGCTGGTGCTGCTCAACAGCTGCTCGGGTCTGGACCTGGCCCACTGCTGCAC